>JANLRX010000258.1:0-7667 GCA_031362025.1 Chloroflexota bacterium | reverse complement strand
GAACGCGCTGTTCACGACGTGGGCGGTGCCCTTCGAGATCGCGTCGCTAGTGCTGATCGTGGCGCTGATTGGCGCGATCGTCATCGCCCGTGGAGAAGAGGGCGAATGATGCGCGGGAGTAGCCGGGATCAAGTAGCAAGTAGGACGCGGTGTCTTGCTACTTGCTACTTGCTACTTACTACTAAGGGATGGGGGAGGTGGGCCCGGTGATCCCTCTGAACAACTTCCTGATCCTGAGCACGATCCTCTTTTCGATCGGGATGTACGGGGTGCTGTCGCGACGGAACGCCGTGCTGATCCTGATGTCCGTCGAGCTGATGCTGCAGGCGGTGAGCTTGAACTTCATCACGTTCGCGGCGTACCTGGACCCGGAGAAGTACACCGGGATGATCTTCGCGGTGTTCGTGATCGTGATCGCGGCGGCGGAGGTTGGCCTCGCGCTGGTGATCGTGCTGCGGCTGTACCGGAACCGGCAGAGCGCCAACGTGGACGAAGCGGACCTGATGAAATGGTGACCTTGAGGAGTAGCCAGTACCAAGGAGCCAGTAGCAAGAGGACGCGGTGTCTGGCTACTTGCTACTGGCTACTTGCTACTCAGGGTGCTGGGACGGGAGTGGCCTAGGTGGGTATGGAACAGGCCTGGCTGATTCCGGCGCTGCCTGCGGCGTCGTTCGTGATCCTGCTGCTGTTTGGGCCGTACTTGCCGCGTCGCGGTGACTGGCTTTCGATCGCGGCGATTGCGACTTCGTTCGTGCTGTTCTTCTTCGTGCTGGCGGACCTGCTGGATGCAGTAAACGCGGACCAGGAAGGGTTTGTCGGCGGCGTGAAGAGCTGGGAGTGGCTGTCGTTCGAAGGGTTCGAGATCGATCTCGGGTTCTTCACGGACGAGATCACGATCGTGATGCTGGCCGTGGTGTTGTTCGTGGCGCTGATGGTGCAGATCTACTCGGTTTCGTACATGGACAAGGACCCGCGGTACGGCTGGTACTTCACAGTGATGTCGCTGTTCGCGGCGTCGATGCTGACGCTGGTGCTGGCAGACAACCTGCTGCTGATGTACGCGGCGTGGGAAGGCGTGGGCTTCTGCTCCTTCTTGCTGATCGGGTTCTGGTGGGAGAAACGCTCGGCGGCCGAGGCGGCTAAGAAGGCGTTCATCACCACCCGTATCGGCGACGTGGGCTTCCTAATCGGGATCATCCTGCTCTGGAAGGAAGCCGGCACGTTCAACATCCAGGAGATCATCGAGTTCGCCGAGAACGGCGGATATGACAACGAGTATCTAACGGCGGCGGTGCTGTTCCTGTTCATGGGTGCCGTCGGCAAGTTGGGCAGTTCCCGCTGCACGTCTGGTTGCCGGACGCGATGGAAGGCCCGACGCCGGTCTCCGCGCTGATCCACGCCGCGACGATGGTGGTGGCCGGCGTCTACATGGTGGCGCGGATGCTGCCGGTGTTCGAGGCGGCGGACCCGATCGCGTTAAACGTGGTGACGGGGCTGGGCCTCACGACAGTCGTCTTATCGGCGACGATGGGGCTCGCGGCCAACGATATAAAACGTGTAATCGCGTACTCCACGCTGAACTCGCTGGGGTTGATGTTTGTGGCGCTGGGGTCGCACTCGGTGACGGCGGCGATGCTGTACCTGTTCGTGCACGGCTACTTCAAGGCGCTGCTGTTCCTGGCGTCGGGGTCGGTGATCCACGCGACGGAGAAGCAGGACGTGAACGAACTCGGTGGCCTGCACAGGAAGATGCCGATCACGTCGATCGCGTTCGGAATCGGGGCGCTGGCGATGATCGGGATCATCCCGCTTTCGGGGTTCTGGGCGAAGGACGAGGTTCTGTTGTCCGCCGACCACTCGCAGAACCTGGGCGCGAACATCATCCTGTATGGGAGCTTGTTCATCACCGGCCTCTACATGACGAGACTGTACATCCTGACGTTCCTGGGCGAGCCGAAGGACCACCACGTGGCCGACCACGCCCACGAATCACCGCCGATCATGACGGTGCCGCTGATCCTGCTGGCGGGAATCACTTGCGTGGCGGGTCTCGTGGTGTGGGAGGGCGTCGGGGACGCGCTGGGCTTCCCGGGCGGGTTCACGCAGTTCGTGTACGAGCACGAACCGCACAAGTTCAAGTTCGAGGTGGACACGGCGCTGATCTCGACGGCGCTGGCGGGCGGTGGGCTGATCGCGGGCTGGGTGCTCTGGAGCAACGGGGCCCGGCTGGCGACGCGCGCCCGCGAGACATTCAGCCCGATCGCGACGCTGCTTTCGAACCGCTATTACGTCGACGAAGTGTACCAGTGGGGAATCAACCACATCGTGCTGGCCATCGGTGGGCTCATCGCCTGGTTTGACCGGGTGGTGGTGAACGATACGGGCGTGGACGGAAGCGCGGGGCTCGGCTACTTTGCCGGCCGCGAGCTGAAGTTCCTGCAGACGGGCAAGCTACCGAACTACGCGCTGGCGATTGCACTGGGCATCGTCGTGATCTCGATCCTGTTCCTGGTGTTTGAGGCGTAGCGGTGGAATACGTACTTCTCGCACTCCTCGCCATCCCGATGGGCTGTGCTGCGATCTTCGTGCTGATCCCGTCGCACTACCCGCAGCTTGTCCGTTATGTGGCGCTCGTAGGCGCGCTGGCCATGTTCGTGCTGTCGGCCTTCGCCTTCTTTGCTTATCAGTTCGAGGGAGCGAACGGGCTCGACTACGAGCTGCAGTGGACGTGGCTGGAGAACATTGGGTTCCTGGGCGACAACGGGATCACGTTCTACCTGGGACTGGATGGGATCGCGGCGCCGCTGGTGTTCTTGAACGGCATCGTGATCCTGGCGGCCGTGTTCGTTTCGTGGAACATCAACTACCGCACGAAGGACTACTTCGTTCTGCTGTTCGCGCTGGTGGCGGGCGTGTATGGGGTCTTCATCTCGCACGACCTCTTCTTCTTCTTCTTCTGGTACGAGGTGGCGGTGCTGCCGATGTACTTACTGATCGCGGTCTGGGGGTCGAGCAGCGACTTCGGCAGCTTCAAGCGCACGAAGGAATACGGCGCGATGAAGCTGACGCTGATGCTGGTGGCCGGGTCGGTGCTGATCTTCGTCGGCATCTTCGCGATATTCACGGAGGCCAACGCCGGCACCTTCGACATGACGGTGCTACGCGAGATCCAGTACGACGAGGACTTCCAGAAGTGGTGCTTCCCGTTCTTCATGGTCGGGTTCGGGGTTCTGGCCGGCATGTGGCCGCTTCATACGTGGTCGCCGGACGGCCATGTGGCGGCGCCGACGGGCGTCTCGATGTTGCACGCGGGCGTGCTGATGAAGCTGGGCGCGTTCGGGATCCTGCGCGTGGGGATGACGCTGCTGCCAGAAGGCGCGGACTACTGGGCGCCGGTGCTGATGATCCTCGGTGTCAGCGGCGCGCTCTACGGAGCGACCTCGGCGCTGGCGCAGAAGGACCTCAAGTACATGGTGGGGTACTCCAGCGTGAGCCACATGGGCTACGTGCTGATGGGCCTCGCTGCCGGGAACCAGATCGGAGTGAACGGGGCGGTGCTGCAGATGTTCGCGCACGGCGTGATGACGGCACTCATGTTCACCAACGTCGGCGCCGTGTACGACCAGGCGCACATCCGCGACATGACGCAGTTCGGCGGGTTGGCGAAGAAGATGCCACGCCATGCTGCGTTCTTGACGATCGCGGGGCTCTCATCGCTCGGGTTGCCGGGGCTGGCTGGCTTCGTGGCGGAGTTCCATATCTTCGTCGGCGTATTCCGGGCCGGGTACTGGCTGGCCGGTGGTCTTGGCGTCTTCGCGGCGGCGCTGACAGCGACGTACATCATCCGGATGCTGGTGCTGGCCTACTTCGGGCCGTTTAACGAGCGCTGGGAGGGTCTGCGGGAGATGCGTCGCGGCGAACAGGCTGCTGCGGCGTTGCTTATCGCGGCTATCCTGTTCATGGGACTCTGGCCGGCGCCGTTCATCGATCGCATCTCTGACACCGTGGCGACGATTCCGGGGATCGGCTCGTAATGGATACGCACTGGGAGCTGCTGGCTCCGGAGCTGATCCTGGCCGGTTGGGCCGCGGCGATCATCCTGCTCGACCTGTTCTGGGGGAAGGTCGGGAAAGAGCCGCTGGGGTACGTGGCGGCGATCGGGGCGTTCGCATCGGCTGGCTCCGCGCTGATCTGGGCGGACGACAACACGACGTTCGCCAACCTGATCGACATCAACGACTACACGACGCTCTTCCGGGTGTTCTTCGGCCTGATCGGCGGGTTCATCTGCATCGCCTCCGCCCGCTACGTGAAGCAGAAGCTGCTGCACCCCGGCGAGTACTACGCCTTCGTGCTGCTGGCCGTGGTCGGGGCGAACGGGATGGCGGCGTCGCGGGAGCTGCTGACGGCGTACATCTCGCTAGAGCTGCTGAGCTTTTCGCTGTACATCCTGACCTCGTACGCGAAGTTTGACCTGCGATCGAACGAGGCGGGGCTGAAGTACAACCTGCTGGGCGCGTTCTCCTCCGCGATCTTCCTGTACGGCATCGGGCTGATGTACGGAGTCACGCAGACGACGCACTTCGGGGAGATCGGGCAGGTGCTGGGCGGCGACACAGAGGACATCAAGTACACGATGTTCCTCGGGCTGGCGCTGATAATCGGAGGGCTGGGGTTCAAGGCCGCGGCGGTGCCTTTCCACATGTATACGCCGGACGCGTACGAAGGCGCGCCTCTACCGGTGACAGCGCTAATCTCGGCGCTATCGAAGGCGGCGGCGATGGCGCTGTTCTTGAAGCTGTTTGCGCAGGCGTTCTTCCCGATCATCGACGAGTGGAAGTACTTCATCGCCGGGATCGCCGTGGCGACGATGGCGCTGGGGAACCTGGTGGCGCTGCAGCAGACGAACATCAAGCGGCTGCTCGCGTACTCAAGCATCGGGCAGGTGGGTTACCTGCTGGTGGGCATCGCGGCGCTGTCGCCGGATTCGGCGAGCGCGCTGGTGCTGCACATGGTGGGCTACGTGGCGACGAACATGGCGGTGTTCACGGCGATCATCGTGTACTACAACTGGACCGGACGCGAGGAGATCTCGGAGTTCAAGGGGTTGGCGGAGCGCGCGCCGTACCTGGCCTTTGCGCTGGCGATCGGGCTGTTCTCGCTGGCGGGAATGCCGCTGTTCGCCGGCTTCGCGACGAAGTTCCTGCTGTTCCAGGCGGCGGCCGAGCAGGACATGCTGTGGCTCGCCGGTATCGCGTCGTTCTTCAGCTTCGTTTCGCTTTACTACTACCTGGTGGTGATCCGCGAGATGTACATCGGCGTCCCGGACGAAAAGACGCGCTTCCCCACGCCCTGGCTTGAGTACACGGCGATCACGCTGCTCGTTGGCATGGTGTTCTTCGTCGGCCTGTACCCGCGGCCGCTTCTGGACGCGGTGCAGGACAGCACGGACAGCATCTTCGTGCAGGAGTCAGTGCTGCAGGGGTCGCTGGAAGAACGCTAGCGCTTCAGCAGCTCATTCAGGTTCGCCCAGCTCTCTGAATCTACGGGAATCCAGTCGTTGAAGGCGAGGCCGTCTGTCTCGTTCGCGGTGGATACGACTGCCTGGAAGGTGATGCGGCCGATGCCGGGTTCGTTCCAGACGACGGGATACGTCCAGCGGACCTTGGCGGGGTGAGCGGCGGCGGTTTGCCAGAGAACGCCGAAGCGCGCGGCGTACTCCGGGCTGCCCTGGGCGAAGCGTTCGAGCACCTGGCTGAAGTACAGGCTGGCGCTTTCCAGGGATTCCGCACCGAGGTGATGACCCTTGAACACGGATATCCCGACGCTGATCAGCTCATCCCAGTTCTCGATCTTGCTGCCGAAGCGAGGGAGGCTGAAGATGCCGAGCATGTTTCGCTCGATCGGGTCTGGAACTCGGTTTCGAGGTCGACGCCCCAGATCTGTTGCGCCATCTTGTTCGCGACGACGACTTCGATCACGTCGTTGAAGACGAATGCCGGCCACGGCAACGCTTCGATATGCTCGAGTGCCTCGTCCGTCGTGAAAACGTAGTTGGGAGCGCGGTCGGGGCCGAGAAGGCGTCCGTCCGGAGCGAACCCGACCGCTTCCAGTACTTCGTTCCTGACGCTGCGGTCGAGCTTGAGGGTGTCTAGCAGCGCGGTGAGGAGCAGGCGCGAGGGGCGGCGAAGCCCAAGTTCGTACGCCTTCACGGTCTGTGCGGACATACCCGCACGGGTGGCAAGCTCAACCCGCGAGATATTGAGAGCTTTGCGGGCGGCCTGCAAGCGCTGGGACCAGACGCTGGCAGTCGGCTCCATGGCAGAAGTTAGTACCCCCTAAAGGCTTGGGCGAAGTATACGCGATCGGGGAGATGCTTTGTGTAGGGGAGATGGATACTCGGAGTATCCATTTTGCCGTTGGCAAGGCGGGGATGGCGGCGGTAAAGTCGCAGGCGAGGGGATTAGCCGAGATAACGGCGCCCTTGCCGCATTCCCTTGTTCGATGACCCCGAGGCACAATCTGCCAGCCTCGGGGTCATTGTTTGTGGCCCCGTTTGTGGATGAAGGGCGAACAGTGCCCGAATCTCCTTGACACTGAATTGCTCGCGTCCTGTATCATTTGTTTTGGGCGGAGTGGCCCCCGAAGGGGGTATATGGCAACCAAATACATATTCGTAACCGGTGGCGTTGTTAGTTCCGTTGGGAAGGGCATCACCACCGCCTCTATCGGCAGGCTCCTGAAGTCTCGCGGCGTCTCCGTCGTCATCCAAAAGCTTGATCCCTATCTCAACGTCGATCCCGGTACGATGTCGCCCTATCAGCATGGCGAGGTGTTCGTCACTTCGGACGGGGCTGAGACTGACCTCGACCTGGGCCACTACGAGCGGTTCCTCGACCAGGACCTGACGCGCGGCTCGTCGGCGACGACCGGGCAGATCTACCAGGCCGTGATCCAGCGCGAGCGCCGCGGCGACTACCTGGGCCGCACGATCCAGCCGATCCCCCACGTCACGAACGAGATCAAGGAGCGCATCCGCGGCATCGGTCGCGACTCCGGTGCGGACGTGGTGATCGTGGAGGTTGGCGGCACGGTGGGTGACATCGAGGGTCAGCCGTTCCTTGAGGCGATCCGCCAGATGCGCAACGAGGAGGGCCGCAACGACACGCTGGCGATCCACGTGACGCTGCTCCCCTACATTTCGACTACCGGCGAGCTGAAGACGAAGCCCACCCAGCACTCCGTCCGCGAGCTGCGGTCCATGGGCATCCAGCCGGACGTCATCGCCTGCCGCGCCGACCTGCCGATCTCCCGCGAAATCCGCGACAAGATCTCGCTCTTCTGCGACGTCGAGCCGCGGGCGGTCATCCCTCTCCCCACGATGCCGAGCATCTACGAGGTGCCGCTCGTGCTTGAGGAGGCCGGTCTGGGCGACCTGATCTGCGACAGGATGAACATCGAGCCGACGTCCCGCGACCTGACCGAGTGGAAGAAGTGGATCGAGCGGCTGCAGCACCCGGCGCACGAGGTGGAGATCGCGGTCGTCGGGAAGTACGTTGAGCTGCCTGACGCATACCTCTCCGTGAAGGAATCGCTGATCCACGCCGGCGTCGCGCACAGCTCGGCCGTGAAGATCCACTGGATTCACTCCGAGGACGTGACCGCGG
>JANLRX010000208.1:0-4720 GCA_031362025.1 Chloroflexota bacterium | reverse complement strand
GCCGCCGACCTCGTCGCCGACGCCGCCGGCGGTTGCGTAGGTCTTAACGACCTGGCCGGGGGTGTTTCCGCCGCCGCAGTCAGGCTTTGCTGCGCTGGCCGCGCCGATGCCGAGCATGGGCACCGCAACCGCGGTAAGCAGACTGGCTGCAAAGACGAAAGACATAACCTTCTTCCGCATTGGATCCTCCCTCTGGAACTGTGCTGGGTTGACCATGAAATTAAACGGCCTTTCCCATAAACAGTCAACCCGTTGACAGAGCCGTATCTGACAAGCGACGGCCCTCTGGGTGGCGTGACATAACCATCGTTCGGGTTGACTGCGGGTTAATCCGGTTACGGAGTATCGAACGCACGCGTCTAGAGATGTATGCGAAAGAATATTGTTGTCCCCGCCCTGCTCGTCGTGGCGCTGGCCACGTTTACCATGTGGCTCTCGTCGACCGAGGCCTCGTCCGCGCCCGACATCGTCGTCACGGTGACGGGGGACCCCGCTCCCGATAGCTGCGACGTCAACGGCTGCACCCTGCGCGAGGCGGTGGCGGAGGGCAACTCCCAGGCGGGTGTGCAGGTCATCGAGATCGACTCCGACACGACGATTACGCTGACCCTCGGGCAGCTGACGGTGACCGGCGATCTGGCCGTGAAAGGCGCGGGCGATTCGAGCGTTGTCACGTCGACGGGCTCGCGGATCTTTGACGTGAGCGCGAGCGGTGAACTGTCGCTCGAAGGGCTGCGGATCAAGGGCGCGACGGTGGCTGACGGATGCGGCGGCGGCGTGTACAGCGCCGGCGATATCGTGATGACCGACGTCAAGCTGGACACCAACACGATCTCCGGCAAGGGCGCCGGCCTCTGCAGCGAGGGCATGGCGGAGCTGACCCGCGTGACGGCGACGGACAACGCCGCGGCAGGCGGGCCCGGCGGCGGGATCTACAACAACGGCACGATGACCGTCGATGCCTCGGTGCTGGAGGAAAACACCGTGACCGGCCAGGTGAGCGGCGGCGACGGCGGCGGCATCGCGAACGCCGATCTGGGCGACCTGACGATCAACGGCACCATCTTCACCGAGAACATCGGCACCTCCGTGGCCTGCGACGACTGCTCGAGCGGCGCCGGGATCTCGAATGAAGGCATGCTGAAGGTCACCGCGTCGACGATCAGCTACAACCACGCCGACAACTCCGCCGCGATTTCGAGCAGCGGTTCGGCGACGATCGAACGCAGCACGATCTCGCACAACGACGCGGGGAGCATCACGGTCGCCCGCGATTCGACGCTGTCGATCTACGCCAGCACGATCAGCGGCAACCTCGCCGCTGGCTACCCGAAGCAGGGTTTCGGCGGGATCCAGACATTCGGCTCGACCACGATCATCGCGAGCACGATCGCTAACAACACGTCGGACTGGGTGCAGTACGGCGGCATCTTCAACGCGAACACGGGCGTGACCTCGCTGCAAGCGGTGATCCTCGCGAACAACGGCACCAAGAACTGCCACACCGGCGGCACGATCGTCACGAACGGCAAGAACGTGGTGACCGACGACTCCTGCAACTCGAGCGGCACGGACATGGTCGTGGCTGACGCCAAGATCGGGCCGCTGGCTGACAACGGCGGGTTCACGGAGACGCACGCTCTGATCTCCGGCAGCCCGGCGATCGACACCGGCCAGGGCTACTTCTGCGTGACGGACCAGCGGTTCGCGCCCCGCCCCGTCGGCGCGCAGTGCGACGTCGGCTCGTTCGAGTTCGGCGGCTCGCCCCCGACCCCGACCGCGGCCCCAACCCCGACGCCCGCGCCGATCGCCTACCCCCTCGGCGACACGAGCTGCAACGACCGCATCGACACCGCCGACATCACCGCCGAACTGGAACTCGCCGCCGGCCTCGCGGAACCCGACGACTGCGGCCGCACCACGATGCCGTGCATCCAGTCCGGCCCCGACTGCTTCCCCTGGTGGACCGACACCGACTGCAACCAGCAGATCGACGCAAAGGACGCCCTCTGGATCGTCCTCCACCTGGCGGACGCGCCGGAAAACATCATCGAGTGCCTGCCGGTGGGGAGCTACCCGACAAACTAACCCCTGTCATCCTGAGGGCCACAGCGTCGGCTCGCGGGAACCCCATCCGTCGCGAAGGGATCCGGCGGGGCCCAACACCCGCCCGCGGAACACTCGATCGCGGCCCTCCCTTGACGTCTCCCCCCACCAGTGACTGAGCAAGAGGCTTCAGTATCAACGTTCGCGTCACTAACCACAGTTATCGACTACTGATAAAAGTAGCTCCCATGGCACAAAGGGCCGGGGCGAGGGCGTTGAAGAGAGCGAACACGGTGAGTGGGTTAGCCGTGATAATCTGTGCTCATCCTTCCGCGATGAAGTTCCTTCATGAGCGTACCGCCAGCTCAGGTTAGGTTGGGACGGGATATCGGTGACGGTACGCACGCCCAAGTCACGAGTACACTCGGATCACGCCCGGGGCCAAACAGGAGGAACAGATGCATAAGCTGCTATTAGGACTGCTCATTCTCGTCGCGGCGCTCACTGCCTCTTGCGGCGATGATGACGATGGTGGTGGCTCGGAAGCCACAACCGCTCCGGCGTCCGCAACCGGCGCGGCGATTGTTAGTCCCGCACCTGACGAGCCAGGTGAAATCACAAGCTCGCGGTTCAGCCCAGCCTTGACGGGCGAAGCCCCATCCGTATGGGAAATCCAGGATGACCTTCCGACCTTGTTCCGGATGGAGCACCCTGCCGATGCAACCGGGCCGTTGGGCTCCATTTTCCTGGCGTACCCGGTGTCGGTGTGGTCGTACGATGGCAGCGGCATGAACGTAGAGCCGCCGGAAGACCTGGCTGCATGGGTACGGGGGCACCCCCGACTGGTGGTGGTCGCGGAAAGTCCGATCACCATCGGAGGGCTCGCTGGAACGCACTTTGAGGTCGAGTCAAACGCTGGTGATTACAAGTTGTTTGATGACGTCGGCGGGACGATCCGGGTGTTTGATGGCGATCACTTCATCCTGGACATCCTGAATGCCCAGGACGGCGAGCTTTTTGTGAAGGTTGGGCCCGCCCAGGGACAATTCTTCGACGAGTTCATCGCGATCGCTCAGCCGGTCGTCGACTCGCTGGAGTTTACGCCAGCGAATCTCACTGCAGCTGACTCCACAGTTTCGGCGACGGAGGCCGAGCTTACCGCTGTGGTTGAGGCAACTTATCCGTACAGCGTCGAAAACGGCTATTACTACAGTTGCGACGGCATCGGATTGGAAACCTGCCCGATTACTGAACGGTTGCGGTCCCGCCTAGAGGCCGTTGACGAGACAGTCAACGCGGCACTCTTGTGCCGGTGCCAAGACGTCTCAAACGACCGCGTCATCGCTGTGACTCCGACGGGTCCAGGAGGGTCCGCTGCCGTTTCGATGTTCGGCGGGACGCTGCAGCTCGAGGTATCCATCATCAGAGCCAACGACGGCCAGCTGCTTGTGGATGACGTAGCTTGTGCTAGCCGACCCGAGACGAGCCTGTATTCTGACGCCGGGCTTGGTGCGTGTCCAGAGTAGACTCGGTACCCTTCTGGCGGTGCTTGCCGGAAGTCCGATCGCCATCGGGGCTCGCTGGAACTCACTTCAATCATCTTGAACTTAATCAAGCGCCCCTATCTACCACCCGCCACGTCCAGACACGAGTCGAAAAAATTTCCGAAAACGCAATCAAGTGCACCCCCCGCGTTAATCAAGCGCCGCGCCCGTCTCTCCTCTGGCTACTGGCTACTTGCTCCTTGCTACTCCCGTTGAACCCCTTTCCGGCCCGTGATACCTTAGCGCTCGCTGGTCAGGCCCAAGCCTGGACCCCCAAACAGAGGAGGACGCCCCGGTGGTGACGACGCGAGACAGCTACGAGATCGGTGAGGTGCCGCCTATCGGCGAGGTGCCGCAGTACATGTATGCCCAGGTCATCCGCCCCGAGCGGTTCGGCGAGCCCAAGGACGCGTTCCAGGTCGAGAAGGTCGAGACCCCGCGCGAGCTCGGCAAGCACGAGGCGCTCGTCATGGTGATGGCCGCCGGCATCAACTTCAACAACGTCTGGGCGGCGCGAGGCATCCCCGTCAACGTCATCAAGGCCCGCGAGAAGGAAGGCGACACGACCGGCTTCCACATCGGTGGCAGCGACGCCTCGGGCGTCGTCTACAAGGTCGGCAGCGACGTGAAGACCCTGAAGGTCGGCGACGAGGTCGTCATCCACTGCGGCATCTGGGACCGCAACGACAAGGTCGTGAAGGCCGGCACCGATCCGATGTTCGCGCCGTCGTTCCAGATCTGGGGCTACGAGACCAACTGGGGGAGCTTCGCGCAGTTCACCAAGGTGCAGGCACACCAATGCCTGCCGAAGGCGAAGCACCTCACGTGGGAGGGCGCCGCGGCCTACATGCTGGTCGGCGCCACCGCCTACCGCATGCTGATGGCGTGGCAGCCCCACACCGTCCAGAAGGACGACGTCGTGCTCATCTGGGGCGGCTCGGGCGGGCTCGGCAGCATGGCGATCCAGATCGCGAAATCACAGGGCGCGATCATCGGCAAAGCAATGACCGCTCTGAAAGACGGCAAGGGCTTGGTGCTGGTGCTGGTCACGCTGCAATAACGCAAATCGCAGTGTCAGTAGCCCGACCCTGAGGGAGGGCTTGGAGTTGCAAGCCAGCCCTCCCTCAGGG
>JANLRX010000319.1:0-2867 GCA_031362025.1 Chloroflexota bacterium | reverse complement strand
CGTTCGGGGGAGACGAGAGGGCGCTCTTCAATCAGGTCTTCGAGGTCGCGGGCGTCGGCGTAGGCAGGCTCGTCCGTCACCTCCATGACGATGCCCTGGAGGGTGCGCGCGCCCCACGGGACGTACACGGCGTGACCGGGTTGAACCGAGAGACCGTCCGGGATCCGGTACGTGAAAGTCTGGCGGAGGGGAGCGGCCGCGTTGACGGCGACCTCAGCGAACGGCATGAGGGTAGGGTCGCGGGTTAGGGGTGAGGGGTCAAGGAGTCGCTGGCGCGCCGAATAGTGAAGAGTGAATGGTGAATGGTGAATAGCGAAAGAGGGCGGTCGTTACTGGGTGTGACCCCGTTCAGATGACGAGGCGCGTTCGCCCCCGTTTCGGATGTTCGCCCCACCCCAGATCCTTCGAAGGATACGTTGATCCGTCGGGCGGGTGAGGGAGCGCTCAGGATGACGCTAGCGCGTCACTTGTCGCCGGTGGCTTCGCCGGGCTCTTCGCCGAGTTCGGTCTCGATCGTCTCTTCGATCGCTTCGGCTTCGGGCGTCGTCGGCTCTTCGACGACGGGCTCTTCGGCCGGCGCTTCTGCGGGCGGCTCGGCGGGACCGGCGCTCTCGGACTCGATCACTTCCTCGACGTCTGCGCTCAGCTCTTCGGTCGCCTCGACTGCCTCGTCGGCACCTTCGGCCTCGATCGCGGTCTCGTCCTCAAGCTCTTCGACGACCTCTTCTTCTTCGGCCACGGGCTCAACCCACGGCTTGTTGGTGAGCGCCTCGAAGCGGGCACGGGAGCCCGGCTTGATGCGGGCGGCCTTGCCGACGCGCTCTCGCAGGTAGTACAGGCGGGAGCGGCGGACGCTGCCGACGCGGGTGACCTCGACCTTGTCGATGAGCGGGGAGAAGTACGGGAAGACGCGCTCGACGCCGACGCTGTGGGCGACGCGGCGGACCGTGAAGTTGGAGTTGACGCCGCCCTTCTTGATGCGGAGGACAACACCCTCGAACGCCTGGATGCGGCGGCGCTCGCCTTCGACGACGGTGACGTGCACGCGCACGGTGTCACCCACGCGGAACGCAGGGATATTGCGGTTCGGCTTCAGTTCAACGTAGGAGTCGGCGTTCATGGCAACTCTCAGAGTGTATCTGCGGGACGTGTTTGGGGCAAGTGCAGCCCTTCATTCCTGGCGATAGACACGAGGCAGCTTCAGGCCAAAGCATTCGGCGAGGAGTGCGACGTCTCGCCGATCCTTGTCGGTCGGCTCGTAGCCGAGATGGCACTCTATCTGCTCCGCGGCAGTAAGGCACGGCGAATGTCGATCTGGCGGCCGGTCGGATCCTGCAGAACGAGGCGGGTTGGGCGGTCGTCCGTGGTCACGGCGTATCCCAGCGCGGAAAGCGCGGCGACGGCGGAATCGGTGCGGGCCAGTTCGAGCACGAGGTCGAGATCATCGTGGTCACGGGTCTGTTCGCCGAGAAGCGCGTCGACGCCCCAGCCGCCGTCAAGCCAGACTTCGATTCCGGCGTCGCGCAACCGCTGCAAGACCTCGAGGACGTCGGCGCTTGTCATCATTCCTGCTGGGGCAGCAGCCTCACGCCGAAGCAGTCGCGCAGCGCCTGCATATCGCGGTGGTCGTCGTCGTCCAGCTTGTAGTCGGAGTGGCAGATCACCTGCACCTCAGGCGACATGCACTGCACTGGGCGACCGAGGATCTTCCCTCGGCCGGTGAACCCCTGCGCCGGAAAAGGCCAAATCTCGCCGTTTTCCATGATGTACAGGCCCCGGCCCCTCTCGTCGAATCGCACGGGATGAACGTCCACACGCCGGTCGCGGCCGTCGCCGAGCACGAAGTTCTTCGGCGGGCCCCCGTGGACGAGCGTGAATCCGTGTGTGCCGAGCACTTCTTGCATCAGCGGCAGCTTGTCCAGCTCGACGACCATGTCGACATCGTCGTGTTCGCGGGTCTGTTCGCCGAGCAGCGCGTCGACACCCCATCCGCCTTCCAGCCAGCAGTCGATGCCGTTCGCGTCGAGAAGGTCGAGCACTTCGATGACGTCAGCGGCCGACATCATCGGGCACCTCCACTCCCTGGTCGCGGAGCCAGGCGCGTTCTTCCTTACTTATAGCGATACCGCGGAGGAGGTCGGGCCGGCGCTGCGCGGTGATCAGCAGGTTCTGACGGCGGCGCCACTTCGCGACCTCGGCGTGGTGGCCGGAAAGCAGGATGTCCGGCACTACGTGGCCGCGAAAGTCCGGCGGGCGGGTGTAGTGGGGGGACTCCAGGAGGCCCTCGGCGAACGACTCATCGGCGGCGGACTCGGAGCATCCGAGCGAGCCGGGGAGCTGGCGGACGACGGCGTCGACGACGACCATCGCCGGGATCTCGCCGCCGGAAAGGACGTAGTCGCCGACGCTGATCTCTTGCGTGGCGAGCTGCTGGTGGATGCGCGCGTCGAAGCCTTCGTAGTGGCCGCAGAGGATGACGAGGCGCTGCTCCTTCGCGAGCGCCATCGCGGCGTCGTGGTCGAAGGTGCGACCGACCGGGGTCATCGCGATGATTGGGCCGCGATCGGCTGACAGCTCCAGGACGGCTTGGGTGGCGGCGAAGACGGGCTCGGGCTTGAGGACCATGCCGGGGCCGCCGCCGTACGGGGCGTCGTCGGCGACGCTGTGCTTGCCCTCGGCCCAGTCGCGGATGTTGTGGACGTGGACTTCGGCGAGGCCGGCGTCAATCGCGCGCTTGATGATCGACTCATCGAAGGGGCCGGTGAACATGGCTGGGAAGAGGGTCAGGATGTCGATTCGCACGGGGATAGAGTAAGGGGTGAAGGGTTGAGGGTGAAGGGTTGAGGGTGAAGGGTTGAGGGTGAAGG
>JANLRX010000172.1:0-4867 GCA_031362025.1 Chloroflexota bacterium | reverse complement strand
CATCAGTCCGTGGATAGGCGATTCCCTGACCTGACAAACATCCTTCTCGATTGCGCCGAGGCGGGCACGAACCTGAGCGATCTTACGGATCGTACGAACGAGTTCGACGCCGAGACCCTCACCCTTCACGACTTCAGGGCTGGTTTCCCACTCTCGGATAATTGCTTGCAGGCGATCCTCGTCGCCGTCCTCATAGGCGCGATTCACCTCGATCATTAGGCTGGTACGACGGGCGCGCTCGCCTTCGTCAGTCACGAGGTCAGGATGGACGGACTTGGCCGCCTCGCGGTATAGCTTCTTGAGGCGTTCCGACGGTTCGAAGCGGGCCTCTTCCACGGCTCCTTGCGCTTCACTTGCTGTCTGCGCCGACTCTTGCGCCCGAGCCCGGGCCTCAGTGGCATTTTCTTGCGCTTGGGGATCGTCGGGAATCTGCTGTGCGTCGGCCTCGGCGATCTGCGCGAGAAACTCATCAAGCTGAGCAAATCGGGCCCCGACGATTTGCAGGTATCTCAGTTCGAAGACATGGAGTTCGCGGAGAAGTGTGGCCAGATAGAGTTCGCGGTCTGCCAGTTCCGCTTCCAGCGTTGCGAGTTCCGCCAGCTTTAGAGCCAACTCATCTTCTTCTGGCATCTGGCTGCGAACAATTTCGGTCGACATGTGTCGCGCACCTCTGCAAGAAACTGATCCGAGATGGCGGGCCGACTCCCGGTAGCTCATTGGATCAGTTCTTGGACCTCAATTGGAGCTAACTGTGAAGTTACGGGGTTTGGGGTCGGGTTTTGCCATGGATGGAGTTTTATCACATGGCGCGGCTGGTTTGCTTGTTCGCTGCCGTCGCGGCGCGGTGTCACCCCACCCAAGATCCTGGCCGAAGTGTGTTGCGCCCGCGAACCGAGGTTGTAGCGGCCAGGATGACAGTTTGCGCGGGATGACGCTGCGCGTCAGAACCAGCCGGGGCCGGGCAGCGGGTTATCGCCGACGTTCGGGAGCTGGTCCACGGCGAAGTAGATCGCGATGTAGCAGACCGCGGCGAGCATCGCCAGCCACGCGACCGGGAACAGCTCTTCGATCTGCCTGATCATCTCGCCGTCTTCGACAGCGCCGGGGTCGGCCATCGGATCGGAGATCAGCGTCGAGTGGAGTTGCGCTTCGTCCGGCGGCGGCGGGATGTCCTCGTCTGGCTCGGTTTCGGTGCCGGGCGGCGTGTCGGCGGCGTGGGCGATGTCGTCGTCGGCGATCGCTTCGATGGGCGGCACCTCGTCCTCGACGGGCTCGGTGTCAGGAGGGGTCATCGCCGCGTGGGCGGCGAGGTCGTCATCGTGGTCATGCTGCTCGCGTTCGGTCATGCGCGGGTGCGCTCCGGCCAATTGGGGGCCAGGGAACGGAGGCGGGTGACGATTTCGGGCATGGTGTCGAGCACGTAGTCCATCTGCTCCATCGTGTTATCGGCGCCGACTGTGAGCCTGATGCTACCACGCACGAGGTCTTCCGGGACGCCCATCGCGGTGAGCACATGCGACGGCTCCAGCGAGCCGGATGTGCAGGCGGACCCGCTCGAACAGGCGATGCCCGCGAGGTCCAGCGCCATCAGCACGGCCTCGCCCTCGATGTACTCCAGGCAGGCCGAGAAGTTGTTCGCCGCGCGCTTCGAGAGGTCGGTGGGCCCCGTGACATGGACGTAGGGCACGCGCTCCGGAATGCCGTGGAAGAGGCGATCACGGAGCGCTCGGTAGTGTGCAGTGCGCGACGCGATCTCATCCGTTGCCAGTTCCAGCGCCTTGGACATGCCGACAACGCCCGCGACGTTCTCGGTGCCGGCGCGGCGGCTGCGTTCCTGCGTGCCGCCGAGCTGCTGCGAGAGCAGCGGGGTGCGAGGCCGCACATACAGCGCGCCGACGCCCTTGGGTCCGTAGAACTTGTGCGCGGCGATCGAGAGCATGTCAACGCCGAGTGCATCGACGTTCAGGTCGAGGAGACCGGCAGCTTGCACCGCGTCTGCGTGAAAGACGGTGCGCGGGTTCTTCGCCTTGACGACGCGGGCGGCTTCGGCGATCGGTTCGATGGTGCCGACTTCGTTGTTGACGTACATCACGCTAACCAGCACGGTCTCGGCGGTCACGGCGGCTTCGAGCTCCGCGAGGTCGATGAACCCTTCGCTGTCCACGCCGAGGTATGTGACTCGGAACCCCTCCTGCTCCAAACGCTCAGCGGCGTGGAGGACGGCGTGGTGCTCGATTGCGGTCGTGACGATGTGGTCGCCGCGGCCGGCGTTGCGGGCGGCCCAGGCGGCGCCCCGCAGCGCGAGGTTGTCCGCCTCGCTGCCGCCGGAGGTGATGATCAGGTCGTTCGGCCGGCAGCAGAGGATCCCGGCGATGGTGCGGCGGGCGGAGTCGAGACCGCGGCGGGCCTCCTGCGCTTCGGCGTAGATGCTGGACGGGTTGCCGTAGAAGTCGCGTAGGTAGGGCAGCATGGCCTCGAAGACGCGGGGGTCGAGGGGTGTGGTGGCTGCGTGGTCGAGGTAGACTCGGTGTTCGCTCACGCGACTATTGTACGGCGCGACAACCGTGTCTACGGCACGACGATCGGATCGCCGGGGGGCACGCACTCAGCCGCCGGCTCCGGCGTGTCGAGCTCGGCCGCGAAGAGCAGCACCAAAAGCGCGTCGAAGCCGTCGATGGCGCCGTCGCAGTTGACGTCGCCCCACTCGAAGCCGGTGATGGGCTCGTCGTCTCCGATGACGAGCGGGCAGGGGTCCTCGTCTCCCGGTTGGAGTTGATCGTAAATGAGGAGAGCGATGACGTCCTCTTCATCGATGTCGCCGTCGCAGGTGACATCACCCTGGCGGAGGGCACCGGACGGCGTGCCGGTGGGCGTCGTCGTCGCGACGGGGGTGTGTGTTGCGGTGGCGATGGGCGTGGCCGTTGCGGTCGGGGTGCCCACGGGAGTTGCGGTGGCGGTTGGTGTTGGTGTTGCAGTTGCAACCGTGGGTGTCGGCGTGGGAGTGGCCGGGGTGGGAGTTGGCGTGGGGGGCGGTTCGGTGACGGTTTCGGCGCACTGGGAGAACTCGGAAGTGTCGCCGGCGTAGCGGTCGATGTCCCCGAGGTAGACGGAGGCGTACATCGTGACTTCTTCACCGAGTTCGAGTTGCACTTTCGTGGCGAGGTCCCAGGTGACGTCGAGATCCCCGGTGATGTTCTCGAAGACCTCTTCCTTGACGAGATCGCCGCCCTCGCCGAACCCGGACGGATCGCAGCCACCCTCCGCGTGGGAGGCAGTGACGATGTAGCTCATACCCGGCACGGTGTCCAGCGTCCAATGGAGCTTCGTGGGGTACGCGGCGACGATGATCGGGTAGTTCTGGAGGTTGTTGCCGCCGGTGTCCGGGTCGTCGCCGTCGTTCGAGGTTGGGCCGTCCCAGTCGAGGTCAACGCCGAGGTCACCGTTGTCGTGGATCTCGTTGTTGGCGATGCCGTTGTTCTGCCCGATGACGTCTACGGCCACGCCGGTGGCGGTGTTCCCGTCGATGATGTTGTTGTAGACGCCGTTGTTATCGCCCGTGATGAGGATGCCGGTGACGTTGGGCAGAGGCCCAGCGAAGTCAGCACGCTGACCGATGATGTTGTGGCGAATGAGCACGCCGTCGCCGCCAACCTCTACGGCGGTGTTGGTGTTGCCGCTGATCACATTTCTCAGACTGTCGCTGCCGAAGTCCGCCCCGATGATGGACGGTGCGTCGATCCTGATGCCGACGTGATTGGGAATGGCGGCGGTGCCGGCGAGGTTTGTGCCGATGTAGTTGTTCTCGATAAAGTTGCCGCCGCCGCTAATGCTGAGTCCGTAGAAGTTACCGGAGATGATGTTGCGGTCTGCCACGGGGCCATCGCCAATCTGGTTGCCGGGGCTATCGATGCGCACTCCCGTGTCGCCGTTGGAAAGGGCCGCAGAAGCCGACACGTTGGTGCCGATGTAGTTTCGCCTGAGAACGGCGCCGCTGCCACCCGGAAGGTGCACGCCGTATGCGGCATTGCCGGAGAGGAGATTCTCCTCGATGAGAACGTTGGTCCCCGCGGAGGTAATGCCGGTGTCGTTGGGGACAGCGGCAAGGCCCTTGAATTCGGTGCCGATGCGGTTGCCGATGATCTCGATTTCGTCGGCGCCAGCTTCGATCTCGATGCCGCTCTCCTCGTTGCCGGAGATGACGTTGCGCTCGCTGGCGAAACCGATGTGAATGTCGGAGGACGTGGCAGAGATATGGACCCCGTCCTGCCCATTAGGTCGCGCCTGGGATCCGTTGGTGCCGATGTAGTTGCCGCCGAGGTAGGTGCCCGTCGCCAGGTTCAGGAGGACGCCGTGCATCAGGTTGCCGGAGATGACGTTGTCGCGGATAGCTGCATCTCCCGGTGAGGACACCCGGATGCCGTGGAGAGTGTTGGGCACCACGGTATCGAGGGAGCTGAGGCCGATGCGGTTGCCCTCCACAATAGCGTCGGCCGTGCCGGAAAGGACGATGCCGCTGCCGGTGTTGCCTGAGATGTAGTTGCGGTTGCTGCCGACGCCGCCAATAGTCACCTGTCCGGTCGCCAGAATCCCGCCGCCTCCGTTGCCATGGTCAGCGCCTCCTACGGTTACGCCGATGTTGCTGGATTCGATGAAATTGGGGCCGCTGAAGACGTTGGTGAACCTGATTCCGTAGCCGTCGTTGTTGCCGATGACGCTGCCGCTGATCGTCAGGTTGGTGACGGAGCCCCTGACCTCGATGCCGTCGCCGGCGTTGCCCTCGTCGGTGTCTGCCGTCTTGCCGATGCCAATGCGGTTGTTGCTAAGCGTGATATTGGAAATAGGGGCTGGAACGCCATCGACGAACAAG
>JANLRX010000118.1:0-11349 GCA_031362025.1 Chloroflexota bacterium | reverse complement strand
GACGACGACGAAGCCGTTCTCGACGCCAGACTGCTCGACGAGGAGCGCTACATTATCAGTTATGTCGATGAACTGAGGGCCGCGCTCGGTCTGGTAGGTGAGGGTGTGTGACCGAATCTTGAGGGTGGTTGCCTCGCTTGTACTCTTAAGCACGAGCGCGCTCCTTCCAGAGGGTGGGATGCGTAGATGTCCGCGCCGTGCGGTGAGGGCTGATTATAGCGGAGAGGACGATAGGGTTGCTCATGCGGGGAAGGGGGCACTCCTGGCCGTGGTGTAGTTAGTCATCGTCCTCCGGTTCAGGATAGCGTTCGCGATAGTCCGTGTAAACGTTGCGAATCTACCCACTTTTCAGCGTCAGGTTAACACGAGGTAAACGCTATTGCACGCATTTTCACAATCTACGCTGCGACAACTTTCGTATCTGTCCACAAACTCGTCTGCCGTATAGCCGACGCGGCAAGAAGGCCGCTGCGGACGGCGCTTTCCATCGTCGCGGGCCAGCCGGTGGCGGTCCAATCACCGGCGAGGAACAGGTTGGCGATCGGCGTGCGCTGGGTGGGGCGCAGGCGGGCGATCCCCGGGCGGCCGGAGAACGTGGCGGCGCGCTGCTTCACGACGAGCGCGCGGGTCAGGTCAGCACCACGGGAGGCCGGGAAGAGCGCGAAGATCTCTTTCGTAAAGAGCTGAAGGATGTCGGCGGTGGGCATGTCGATGTAGTCGTGGGCACCGCTGAGGGAGATGTCGAGGTACTGACCGGGGCCGTCGAGGTTCCAGAGGCGGGACTTGTTGAAGACCCACTGCACGGGAGTGTTCAGGAACGCGGCGAAACGCTGGTCCCACACTGGCCGGTCGTACCAGAGGTGGACGTTCACGATGGGCGAGGTCTCGATCTGGCGGATGCGGGCGAAGAACGGGTCGCTCATTACGGATCGCGGGAGCGTGTCGGGCAGGTTCTGCGGGGGGAGCGCGAGGACGATGGTGTCGGCTTCGACAGTGCCGGAGTCGGTGCGGACACTCGCGCGGTCACCCTCGATCTCGATGCCGCGGATGCCTTCGCCGAGGCGGACTTCGCCGCCACGGGACTCGATGTAGCGGCGGGCAGCCTCCCCGATCAGGGTCGAGAGCCCGACTTTCGCCCAGCCGACGTTGGCGCCGTCGCGAGAGCGGAGAAAGCCCTCCTGGAACACCATCAAGGCGAGGTCGGCGCTGACGCGGGAGGCGTCGTCGTTGAGGGTAGGCTGGACGATGAGGTTCCAGAGGCTGGCGATCGCGTGCGGTCCCTGGCCGTTGCGCCGGAGCCATTCGGCGAACGTTATGTCATCCAGCTCCGGGTGTTTGGCGCGGTCCAGGGACTGGATGCGCGTGAAGGCCCAGACGGCGCGCGCTTTCTCGACAGGGGAGAGTGACCGATAGCCGGCGAGCGACGGACCGAGGTGCAGGGGAGGCGGCAGAGGGGCGCTGCGGAGGACGCTGGTACCCCAGACCTTGTCGATGACGGGGGCACGGAAGCGCTTCTGGAGGTAGGCACGGTCGCGGACGCCGAGGCGATCGAGGAGGGCAATGTACTCCGTGCAGCAGCCGAGGAAGACGTGCTGGCCGTTGTCGACTTCGGTACTGGTGGCCTTGTCGGTGTAGGAGTACGAGCGGCCGCCGAGGAAGGGGCGCTTCTCGTACAGGGTGACGCGGTGGCCGGCGTCGGCGAGTTCGCAGGCGGCGGTGATCCCGGCGAGACCTCCGCCGACGATGACGGCGGTGGGCACTAGATGAGGCTCCGGGCGAGTTCCCGGCCGGCGAGCACGAGCTTCTGGCTTGTGGGCAGGCTGAGGCGCTGGCGGTAGATGACGCCGGGGTCGCGCTCGATGGCGTCGAGGATCGCGCTGTAGATGCCGGCCATCACGCCGACGCAGGCGCGGGCGCGGGCGGGCAGCAGCGGCAGGAGGCGGCGACCTTCGTTGTAATACTGGCGGGCGCGGTCCACCTGGAACGACATCAGGCGCTTGAAGTCGGAGGTGACGCGTCCGGACATGAGGTCATCGGGGCCGTAGCCGAACCACTCCAGCTCGTCGAGCGGGAGGTAGATGCGGCCGCGAGTGGCGTCTTCCTGGACATCGCGAAGGATGTTCGTGAGCTGGAGCGCGATGCCGAGGTCGGCGGCGTAACGGCGGGCCTTCTCGCCTCCCTTGTAGCCGAAGATCTCGATCGAGATGACGCCAACGGCGGAAGCGACGCGGCGGCAGTACTCCTTGAGCGCGTCGAAATCGGGGTACCGAGTTTGGGTGAGGTCCATCTCGCAGCCGGCGATGAGGTCGCGAAAGTAGTCGGGAGGAACGCCGTAGCGCTCGATCGTGCGGCCGAGCGCCTGGAAGACGGGCGACTCGCGCTCGCCGGAAAGGCAGTCTTCGAACGTCTGGCGATAGGCGGCGAGCTGCGTCGCCGCTTCTTCGCGGGGGAGGTCGGCGTCGACGATGTCGTCACACTGGCGGGCGAAAGCGTAGGCGGAGTAGATGGCGCGGCGCTGGGGCCGGGGCAGCAGCGCGAAGCCGTAGTAGAAGTTCTTGGCCTCGCGGCGGGTGAGGTCCTGGCAGTAGTCGTAGGCGGCGGTGAGGCTGCTCATCGCGCGACCTTGATTCGCGGCCGGACTGGGATGAGCCCGCGAACGGCGAGCCACGCCTTGGTGCTCTTCGACAGCGACGGGCGTCGGGAGAGCACGTCGTAGCCCTCCGCTTCGATCGCGTCGAGGTAGGCGAGGCCGGCGAGCGTGAACAGGCGCATGTCCACGCGCAGACGGCCGGCGACGCGGTCGATCAGAGGGAGGCCGCGGCGGAAGTATTCGCGGGTGCGCTGGATCTCGAAGGCGATGAGGCGGCGAAGATCCGGTGAGGCGCTGCGAGCGTGCAGGTCGGCCTCGGTGACACCGAACGTGGCCATGTCTTCGAGTGGGAGGTAGATGCGGCCCTTCTCGAGATCCGGCGCTACGTCCTGCCAGAAGTCCATGAGCTGGAGGGCGGTCGTGGTCTCGTCGGCGAGAGCCATGCGCTCGGCGTCCCGGTAGCCAAAGACGTAGAGCACCAGGTGGCCGACGGGCGTGGCGGAGTACGTGCAGTAGTCGAGCAAGTCATCGAACGTCTGGTAGCGGGTGACCGACTGGTCGCGGCGATTGGCCTCGATCAGGCGGAGGAACGGCTCGGGCGGGATCTCGAAGCGGTGGATGGTGTCGGCGAGGGCTACGAAGCGAGGGTCGCTGGGCGTGCCGTCGTAGCAGCGGCGGAGTTCGGACTCCCATTCGTTGAGGAGCGCCAGGCGGTCGCCGGTGGCCTCGTCGCCGAGGTCGTCGACGCCGCGGCAGTAGGCGTAGATCGCGTACATGTGCTGGCGCAGCTCGCGGGGAAGGAGCCAGGAGACGACCGGGAAGTTCTCCCGGTGGCCGAGGGCGATGCGACGGCAGTGCGCGTAGGCGTCGTCAAGGGTGGGCGGGGCGGGCGACTGCTGGGTGAGCACGGGACCATTATACGGAGCGTACGAGGACGGTTTGGCCACGGACTAGCACGGATTGGCACAGATATTCTCGAGGGTTTATAACGTGTTTGCCACCGCAACCGGATTAGAATTGGGCGAAGAAGGAGGAATATGCCATGACCAAGATCATCGACTGCAACAAGGTGAACCCGAGCAGCGAGTGCCATCACGTCGTCCGCGGCGAGACCGAGGAAGAGGTGCTGGCGAACGCGAAGGAACATGCGAAGTCGCACGGGTTCAAGGAAGTGACACCGGAACTCGTAGCAATGATCAAGTCGAATATCGAGGAGGAATCGGCACCGACACGCTAGCCTAGCGATGGGCAACCGTCTGGGAGACGGGAATCGAGGCCCGCGCTGTAGAGCAGGATGGCCAATACGTCGCGGGCGTCCGTGACGTCGTCGCAGGTGAGATCGTATGGACCAACCGCACAGCTGGCATCGCCGCGCGGGATGTCGGCCTCGTGACGCAAGATCGGATCAGTATCGCGCGGATCGACGATGAGATCGCAGTTGAGGTCACCTCGAACAGCCCTGGTGAACATTGGGGTCGGGAATGGAGTCTCAGGCGTGGGTTCGGGCGTCGGCGATGCTTGTGCATCCACCGTGCACCCTGCGATCGGCGTTGAGGTCGGTGGCCGTGTTGGTGTGGGAGGCGCGGGGGGCGTCGCGGTGTCGATGATGATGGTGCTGCCGGTCCCCTCATTGGAGAAGGTAGACCGAGCATTGGCCGTTGCAGCGTACACCCGGTAGTACCAATCGTGCTCCAGGCTGTCCGTCGCGTCGACGAAGCACTCAGCGTCGGACGGCAGGATCGCGAACGGCGCGAACGGTTGGTCCCATCCCGCCTTCTTCTCAACGACGTAGCATGACTCAGTCTGAGCGTTGTCCTGCCAGCGGACGATCTCCCTGAGGTCGCTATCGAAGAACAGGTGCTCCGCTGTTAGGCCGGTCGGGTTGGCAATCGAGCTATCGATCGGGGACGCGGTGACGAAACAGTTGCTGTTGGAGGTCGCTTCAGGCGCGGAGTTCGCAGGACGCCCGTGATCGAGGAGCATGATCGCTCCGAACGTTAGGACGAGGACGGTGGCAAATACCGCGATTCCGTGCATAGCTGCGTAAGAACTCTACGAGCAGAGTAGCGTACGGGGGCGGCGTGTCAACGGGTTTTCTACGCCACCTGCACTTCCATCATCAGCAGCTCGGCGGTTTCGGTGGCGGCGATGGTGATGGCGGGTTCGTCCGTGATCATCGCGGCGTCGCCGTTGGTAAGCGCCTTGCCGTTGACGGTGATCGGGCCGCCGCTGAGGACGTAGAGGTAGCCGCCGAAGTTCGGGCGGAAGGGGTGCTCGACGGAGTGGCCGGATTCGAGGCGGGAGATGTACATCGAGGCGTCGCGGTGGACGAGGATGCTGCCGCCCTCTCGGTCCGGGCCGATGGCTCGCAGCAGGCGATTGGTGCGGTCGGCGGTGGTGAAGACCTTCTGCTCGTTCTCGGGCGGGAGTCCGCGCTCCTCGGGGAGGATCCAGATCTGGATGAAGCGCAAGGGCTCGGTCTCGGAGCCGTTCTGCTCGGAGTGGTGGGCGCCGGAGCCAAGGGTCATGCGCTGGACCGAGCCGGCAGGGAGGACGCCGCTGTTGCCGAGGCTGTCCTGGTGCCGGAACGTGCCCTCGGCGACGTAGGTCAGGCCCTCGATGTCGCGGTGGGGGTGCATCGGCCAGATGGCGCCGGCGATCAGGCGGTCGTCGTTGAAGACGCGCATCGGGCCGAAGCCCATGTACTCCGGGTCGCTGTAGTCGTCGAAGGAGAAGTGCCAGCGCGCGTTGAACCAGCCGCCTTCTTTCTCGTAGATGCTGTCCGCGGGGCGAATCTTGATGGTCATCGGGGTGCCTCCTTGGTGTCGGCCGCGGGGTGCTGCCATTCCGGCAAGCGACCTTCCTTGCGGCCCTTCTTGCGCTGGATGCCGGAGAGGATCTTAAACGTGCGCTCGATGTAGGCCTCGTCCTGGGGGGCTTCGATCGCGTCGTCAAGGGGGACTGCGGAGCCGCCGTCGGCGATCGAGACGCTGGTCCAGCCGCCGGGGTACTGGCGGACGGCGGCATCACGGAACTCGTACGAGCGGCCGGGTTCGACGGTGGTGTCACCGACTTCGATGCGGGTGAGGCCGGACGGATCGCCGACAAGACACATGCGCAGGCCGCCGACCTCCCAGAAGCGGAGGACTTTCGCGCGGAAGGAGACGCGATCGCCGGGGGCGCAGTCCTTGGTGGCACGGACGCTGGCGAGCGCGGTCATTTGCCCTCCAGCCAGCGGATGACGTCATCGATGTTGTCGCGGAGGCTGAGGCGGCCCTCGGTGATTAGCCAGCGGTAGCAGTACATGGCGTCGGAGCCGGGCGGGACGTAGTCCTCCCACGAGAGGACGAAGGCGCGGCCCTGCGCGCGGTGCGGCCAGCCGGGGCGCGGCAGCAGGTGCAGGTATATGGTGCCGCCGTCGTCGGTGAAGGCGATGTTGCCGGCCTCCAGCAGGTCGTTGCGCCCGCGCGCGTCGAGGAGGCGGGTCAGCTCGCGTTCGAGGAACCGTAGCGCCATGGATTCATGCTAGCACCGCCGGCTAGCCGTAGAACGCGGCAGCGATGGCGGTGGCGTACGGGATGATCTTCTCCGGCGGCAGGGCGTACACAGGTGGGGACAGCGTCACGGAGTCGACGACATCCCAGACGGGTTCGAGCTTCGCGCGCACTTCGTCAGCCGTGCCGCAGAGGACGAACGTCTGGGCCATCTCATCGGGGACGAGAGGCGCGGCGCTTAGCAGGCCGTCCGATTGCATCGCGGATTGGATGCGCTTGGCCTCGTCGCGGAAGCCGTGGGCCGCGAAGTAGTCCTCGTACTGGGGTATCGCAGCGTAGAAGGCGACGGTGGGGCGCGCATCGTTGATCGCCTCGGCGCGGTCATTGCTGATGGCCGCGGCGAGCCAGGCGTTGAATTCGATATTGCGGCGCTGTTTGCCGCCGCGCTTTAGGCCTTGCTCGAGGTACTCCGGCATCTTGGTGCACAGCCAGTCGACCGACCAGATGTAGTGGCCGATCACGCCGTCACCGATCTCGGCGGCGAGGCTGATGAGGGGACCGCGGAGGGCGGCGATCCAGACCGGGATGTCGGTGCGCACCGGTGGCGCGGTCGGAGTCATCGCGCTGAAGTCGAGTTGGTAGTACTTGCCCTCGAAGCGGCCGAGCGTGCCTTCGTGCGCCTGCTTGTTGACCATCCGGACGATCTGCACGACTTCGCGCATGTGCTCCAGCGGCTTGCCGTACTGCGCGCCGAAGATGCCCTCCGTCCACGACTGCACGCTGGTGCCGAGGCCGAGTGTGAAGCGCCCTCCGGAGAGGCGGTCGAGGTCGATCGCGGAGAGGGCAGTCTCGACGGGGCTGCGAGTGAAGGCGATCGCGATGCCGGAGCCGAGGCGCACCTTCTGCGTGACCATGGAGGCGGCGGCGAGCGGGATGAACGGCGGGCCGTAGACCTGCGGGGAGAAGATGCCTTCGAGGCCGGCCTGCTCCGCGAGGCGCGCCTGCATTTCGACGACAGCCGCGGGGCCGGGCGCGACGACCGTCCAGAACTTGCGCTTGCCGGTCATATTGTCGCGGAGCCCCTGGTGCCGGCGAGGCCCTTGAGCGCTTCGATGCAGCCAAGGTGGCGGCTGGCGTGCCCGAAGTGGTTAAGCAGTGCGGAGCCAACGCTCATATCGCGGCCGTAGAGGTCTATCGCTGCGGTCTCCATTTGCGAGTCGTCGACGGCGGCGGCGACTGTGTTGGCGGCCTCGAAGGCGCGGCGGGCGTAGTCCACGAGGACGGCGCGCGCGGGCAGAGGCATCGTGACGGAGACGTCTTCGTCCATGCCGGTACCGGACTCGTTGCCACCGAGCTTGTCGGCGGGAAGGTTCCAGGCTTTGGCCAGCTTCTCTGAGTACCAGATCTGGGGTCGCTCGCCGACGCGTGACTTCATCTCGTCGGTCATCGAGGCCATGACGGACTGCAGCCGATCGGCCCAGCGGGCGGTGTGCCAGACGTGGAAGGCGATCGAAGGCATGGTGCGAGACTGGGAGTGGAAGAGGGTGGCGTCGTCCATGTCGTCGAGGATGGCGATCATCCGCTCGTGTGCCATGCGGAGAAGGGCGTTCGTAACGGTTGCGGTGCTGAGAGTCATGGTGGGGTGAATACTGGCATCGAACTCGCAAGGCGTCAACGCTTGACCGCGCCAGCCCAAGCCGCGAGTCTATACGCCATGCCGGACTTCGTACTCGCGCTGGACCAGGGGACGTCATCCTCGCGCGCGATCCTGTTTAACCACGCCGGGGAGATCGTCTCGGTCTCACAGCAGGAGTACAAGGTGCACTACCCGCGGCCGGGGTGGGTGGAGCAGGACGCGAACGACATCTGGGAGAGCCAGATCTACGTGGCGCGCGACGTACTGAACCGCATCGGAGCGAACGCCTCCGACGTGGCGGCGATCGGGATCACGAACCAGCGGGAGACAACCATCATCTGGGACCGCGATGGAGTGCCGATCGGGAACGCGATCGTCTGGCAGGACCGGCGCACCGCGGACATGTGCGAGTCGCTGCGGGAACAGGGGCTCGAAGCGAAGTTCCGGGCGCGGACGGGGCTGCTCCTCGATCCGTACTTCTCGGGGACGAAGGTAAAGTGGCTGCTGGACAACACTCCAGGAGCCCGACAGCGCGCGGAGAACGGCGAGCTGATGTTCGGGACGGTGGACGCCTGGCTGATGTACCGGCTCTGCGGCAAGCACGCAACGGACTACACGAACGCCTCCCGCACGCTGATGTACAACGTCTTCGACCTGCGCTGGGACGAGGAGCTGCTCGCGGCGCTGGACGTCCCAGCCTCGGTGCTGCCGGAGGTGCTGGCGTCGAGCGGGGCGCTGGGCGAGACGACGCTTCTCGGCGAACGGGCGGTCCCGGTGGCGGGGATCGCAGGCGACCAGCAGGCGGCGCTTTTCGGGCAGGCGTGCTTCGCGCCGGGCATGGCGAAGAACACGTTCGGGACGGGCGCTTTCCTGCTGATGAACGTGGGGCAAGCGCCGCCGCAATCGGAATCTCTAATCACGACGATCGCCTGGGGGCTGAACGAGGGCGGGCGGGATGAGATCACGTACGCGCTCGAAGGGTCCGTGTTCATGGCGGGGGCGGCGATCCAATGGCTGCGCGACGAGCTGGGCTTCTTCAAGAACGCGGCGGAGAGCGAACAACTGGCGGCGAGCGTGCCGGACTCGAATGGGGTGTACGTGGTGCCGGCGTTTGTCGGGTTGGGGGCGCCGCACTGGGACCCGCACGCGCGGGCTGCGATTCTCGGGCTGACGCGCGGGGCTGGCAAGGCGCACATCACCCGGGCGACGCTCGAGGCGCTGTGCTATCAGACCCGCGATGTGGTGGAGGCGATGGAGCGCGATTGCGGCGTGCCGCTGAAGGAGCTGCGTGTGGACGGTGGCGCTTCCGCGAACAACTTCCTGCTGCAGACGCAGGCGGACATCCTGGGCCGGGACGTGGTGCGGCCGGAGTGCCTGGAAACCACGGCGCTGGGCGCGGCGTACCTGGCGGGGATCGCGACAGGCTTCTGGAAGAACCGCGACGAGGTGACCAACAACTGGCGCGAAGAACGACGCTTCACCCCACAGATGCCGGAGGACCAGCGCGAGTCTATGTACACCGGTTGGAAGCGCGCGGTAGAGCGTGCGAAGGGGTGGGCCGCGGACTAGCGTTCTCCTAAGGCGTCGGCGGGCTCGGGGAGCGCGTCGGCGTGGGTGACGGGCTCTTCGTCGGGGAAGGCGAAGGCGTCGGCACCGGCGTTGGCTCGGCGGTCGGAGGCTCAGTCGGCGGCTCGGTTGGCGGTTCCGTCGGTGGTGGGGGCGGCGCAGGCGGCCGGGTGGCCGGCGGGATGTAGGGGATGTCGCCCTGACCGGAGACGCCATAGATCGGCGCCATGTGGTTCCAGACTTTGAGCGAGAGGCGCGCGCCGAACGAGTATCCGGCGTACTCCGAGGGTGCGAACTGCGAGTAGTACGAGATGGCGTAGGACTTGTCGGTGCCGTCAGCGCCGGTGAAGGTAACGATGCCGACGTCGTTGTTGACCCAGCCGTCGTAGTCCCAGAAGTAGCCGATCTTGTGACCAACGGTGGCGTACCACGGCAGGTACTTGGGGATGATGTAGGCAACGTAAGCGTACCCGTCGCGCAGGACGTCGAGGGTGTACTGGCTCCACTCCTCGTTGAACAGCTGGCGGTTCCAGAGCTGCGTCAGCGTGATGTTCGTCTCGAGGGCCGTGGCTATGTTCGGCGGCGGGTCGTCGCTGCCTCCGTAGTACGGCACGTGATCGTAGTCGGTGATCTTCAGGCCCCAGCTGTCCATCAGTTCGTTCGCGCGCTGGACGCCGGTGTTGTAGGAGCCGAAGTAGTTGTCGAGGAAGGCGCGCACGAACGGCGGGTGGCTGCCGCCGATGCCCTCTTTGATGTTGGTGTAGTTGGAACTCGGGCTCGCGTTTCCGGCCTGGAACTCAGTGACGGCGGCGAGGAGCGCGTAGAGGTTGATCACGCAGCCGGTCTTATGCACCTTGTTGCCGTTGACGGAGACCGTCTGGCCAGTCTGGAGGTCGGTGACCGCAATCCCGACATCGATGCCGGAGATCGCGCGGTACTCCTCGATCAGGGAGTTGAGCTCCTGCTGCATGGTGATCATTTGCGGCGAGGCGTTGACGTTCTCCGGAATGTTGCCGTGGACGTCCGGCAGGGGTCCACTGGGCTGGTCGCCGCCGGCGGGGATATCGGATGGGTTCGGAGTGACAGCGGGTGTCGTGGCGGAGGGTGTGGGGGAGCGCGCTGGCCGCGGGCTCGGCGTCGCTGTGCCGGTCGCCTCGTCAGTAGGGGAGGCGGTGGTCGCGTTGCCGGTCGTCGCCTCGTCCTGGTCGAGCACGAGCAAGGTGGCGGAGGCGATGAGGGTGAACAGTGTCATGGCGCCGAAAACGAACCCTAGACGCAGGGCGAGACTGCGGCCGAAACCGCCTGTCCTATTCGAGCCGGACATTACTTACGCTTCTCCAATGGATATCTAATAGCGATAACGCAAAAACTGCCGGTGCGGATACCGAAAAAACGGACTATCCGTGTGGACATCCTAGCTAAAGGAAGCGGGAGTTATCCACAGTGGCTATCCGTAAAGTATCACGCGCGGGCGTGACGTTCATCCCATGCTAGACTGGCCCCGTGCGAAATGCGGCTCTGATCCGGGAATTGCAGGGGGCTATCGGTCAGCGCTGGGTACTCCACGAGCCGGAGGACCTGCTCGTGTACGAGTACGACGCGACGATCGAGCGCGGGCTCCCCGAAGCTGTCGTCCTCCCGGCGACGACGGAGGAGGTAGCGGCGGCGGTGCGCATCGCAAGGGCACGCGACCTGCCGGTGACGGCACGCGGCTCCGGTACAGGGCTTTCCGGCGGGGCGATCCCCTGCGAAGGCGGCGTTGTCATCGTGACGACGCGGATGAACAAGATCCTCGAGATGGACCCGGAGAACCGCGTGGCGGTCGTGCAGCCGGGTGTGATTAACCTGCAGATATCAGAGGCGGCGGCGCCCCACAATCTGTACTACGCGCCGGATCCGTCCAGCCAGAAGGCGTGCAGCATCGGCGGGAACGTGGCGGAGAACGCAGGCGGGCCACACTGCCTGCGACTCGGCTCGACAGTGAACCACGTCCTGGCGGTCGAGGCGGTGCTGGCGGACGGATCGATCGTCCAGACGGGCGCATCGACAGCGGACTCGGCGGG
>JANLRX010000109.1:0-1505 GCA_031362025.1 Chloroflexota bacterium | reverse complement strand
GATGATCGGGCTCGGGACCGACCATGGAGAGCAGGCGGTCTTGACGCGAATTCTCCTCATGACTCGTGAGTTCGACCTCGAATCGGCCCGCTTTGAACTCACTCGGCTTCGATATGGGGAACCACGAACAGCGATGGCATTCGAGGCACGGCGACACCTAACGAAGGGTTTGGTGCTGTTCCTGGACGGAGACCCTGAAGCCGTCGACGCAATCGAGGCTGGGACCACCGTCGCTCGGGCGCAAGACGCTCACCTTTGGGTGCAGTACGGGTCCGCACTGGCGGCGTTCGCGAACCGAAGCCGGAGCCCATCGGCGGTAGTTGCGCAACTCGCGCGTGAGAACCCCGGAATCCTGAGCATGCTCGCCGAGGCCGCGTCAGTCCGCATGAGCGACCTCGATAGCATCGCGATGGGAGCACTTGTCCGAGAGGCACAGACACGGCCGTGGCGTTGGCGTTCGGCAGCGCGGCACCTGCTCCGCTCGCAACACACAAACGACGTGCGCGCCGGCGCGGCTTTGTTGGAAGTCATCGGGGAATCGGTGGACATCCAGGCGCTGCGGGACGCAAGCAAACTACTTCGCGACCGCCGCCAAGCGAGGTCCGGTTACGTGCTGGCACGGCGCTTGGCAGATCGCGTCCTGGTCGAGGACCTCGGGCGCATTCGCATCATGGCGGGCTCGCGCGCCATCGAAGGTGGCGAAGTGCGACGCAAGGTTCTTGCCCTCCTCTGCCTTTTGATCTCGAAGTCGCGCTTCTCTTCCACACGCGAGGAGGTCGTGGACAGCCTCTGGCCTGACCTCGACCCGCAAGCTGCGTTGAATTCACTGAACCAGACTGTCTATTTCCTTCGGCGCGTGTTCGAGCCTGACTATGCCGACGATACGAGCCCAGGCTACGTTGGTCAGGACGGCGAAACGATCTGGCTAGACCCCGAACTCGTGGACGGCCGAAGCCGGCGCTGCCTTGAGCTGATCCGAGCGACACCCGGCCCGCCGAGCCCGGAGGTCGCGTTGGCGTTGTCAAACGAGTATCGAGGCAGGTTCGCGCTCGATTTCGCATACGAGGATTGGTCGGCGCCATACCGTGATGCCCTACACGCGGGATACCTCCGAGTCATGGAACACGCCATCCGAATCGACCTTGACACCGGGCACTTCGGGCGAGGCACCTACCTTGCCGAACGAGCCATCGAGATCGATCCAGATTCAGAACAAATCCAAGCCGCTTTGGTCCGACTCTATCGGTTGTCCGGTGCGCACGCGGCGGCGGCAGAGCAGTACGGACACTACGCCCATGCCTTGCGCGAGCTTGGCGTCGAACCTGTCCCAATGACCGAGGTCTGACCTTTGCGAAGTCCGATCGGATAGGTAGACATGCGTATTGACCGGTGCAGTTAGGGCTACCTATAGTCCGGCCCTCTCCTAGTACTTAGGTACTAAGAGGCCATCACCAAGAACGCTCGGACGCGCCGAGGTTCCACCTGAAATGGGCACTTAGGGTGGA
>JANLRX010000081.1:0-7249 GCA_031362025.1 Chloroflexota bacterium | reverse complement strand
GCGCCGACGGAGCCGGTCGTTACGCCTGCGGGCTGACGGGCCGGACAAGCCGGCAAACAGGCGAACCCGAAGCGCTTGCGCGAGTGACGTGGCGAGTTCGCATCGCGCGGGGTTGGCCCCCGCCAGATCCTGCGGGCGAGCCCCTTTGAGCGCGGCGCGGGTGTTGTGGTGCGCAGGATGACAGGTGCTGGGCGGTGCTACGATTCGGGTTGTGAGTAACGAGCCGCTTTCGGTGTATGTGCACATTCCGTTTTGTTCGCTGAAGTGTGCGTACTGTGACTTCAATTCGTATACGAAGCTGGATGAGCTGGTGCCGGCGTTTGTGGAGGCGCTGATCGCGGAGGTGGGGTTGTGGGGACCGGTGGTGAAGGGGCGGCCGGTGGAGACGGTGTTCTTCGGCGGGGGGACGCCGAGTCTGCTGCCGATCGGGGATATCGAGCGGATCATGGGGGCGCTGCGGGAGCGGTTCGAGATCGCGGAGGGGGCGGAGGTGTCGCTGGAGGCGAACCCGGGGACGGTGGATGTTGCGTACTTCCGCGGACTATTGAGCGCCGGGGTGAACCGGCTGAGCATGGGGTTCCAGTCGTTCCACGACGATGAGCTGCTGGCGCTGGACCGGATTCACTCGGCGGAGGAGGCGAAGCAGGCGTACGAGTGGGCGCGGGAGGCGGGGTTCCAACGGGTGAATCTGGACTTGATCTACGGACTCGCGGACCAGGAGCTGGGGCGCTGGCAGGAGAACCTGGAGCAGGCGATCGCGCTGGGGCCGGAGCACCTATCGCTCTACGCGCTGACGATTGAAGAGGGAACGAAGCTGGCTTACGACGTGGCGCACGGGACGGTGCCGGAGCCGGACCCGGACCTGCAGGCCGAGATGTACGAGTGGTCGCAGAAGCGGCTGGCGGGGACGGATTACCGTCAGTACGAGATCTCGAACTGGGCGCTGCCGGGCGAGGAGTGCCGGCACAACATGGTGTACTGGCAGAACGGCGAGTGGCTGGCGCTGGGGCCGGGAGCGCACGCGCATTGGGGCGGGTTCCGGTTTGCGGATGTGTATTCGCCGCGGAAGTACATCGAGCTGGTCCGGGAGGCTGTAGGGGCGACTGGCCGGTCGCCCCTACGGCCTGATTCCCCGTCTGACATTCTGGCGGCGATGAAGCAGGTGACGTTCATCGACCCGCAGCCGGCGGAGTTGCAGATGGCGGACACGGCGATCCTGGCGCTGCGGTTGAACGAGGGACTGGACCTTGCGGAGTTCAAGCGGCGGTTCGGGCGGACGCTGGACGAGGTGTACGGGCCGACGATCGTGGAGTTCATGGAGGCGGGGTTCATCGAGCGGGCGAATGGGCATCTGCGGTTGACGGACCGGGGCCGCTACGTGGCGAACGAGCTGTTCGTGCGTCTGCTGCCCGATTAGGCGATAGTTTCGCAACGTTCTAGCCCGGCAATTTGCATGCACGGGGGTATCTGTCGCTTACGTTGGAGTCCTACGTAAGGAGGACGAGATGACGAAGCGCAACGCGACGGACAACGATCGCAACCCGGAAGTAGTAGAAGAAACAGAAGTCGAGCAGACGCCCCACGCGGTGGAGCCGGAGACGCATCCCGCGATCACCGCCGACACCCCGCATGTAGACCCGACCGGGGTTGCTGACTTCGACCGCCCGTACGACCAGTGGTCCAATGATGACCTGAAGATCCGGGCGAAGCAGCTCGGGGTCCAGGGCGCGTTCGGTCATGGAGAGCTTATCGATGCGATCCACGAGGCCGAGCGCAAGCTGGAAGAGCGCGAAGCCGAAGCTGCCACAGTAGAAGCTTCCTAGAGGCCGTGCATCTCACGCAGGCGCTGGACTAGCTGCGTGATGTCCGGGCCGCGGACGCCGGGGCCGGGACCGAGAGGGTCGGGCGTGAACTTGTTGCCGAGCAGGGTGTCGATGCACGCCTGCACGGACCAGGAGATCGCGGTCAGGTCGTAGCCGCCTTCCAGGGCGTACACGATGCGGCCGCTGCATAGCTCGTCGGCGAGTTGTTTGAGAGTGGTCGCGATCTCGTAGTAGCCGGCGGTGCTGACGAGCATCTGGGCGAGCGGGTCGGCGAAGTGGGCGTCGAAGCCGGCGGAGACGAGGATGACGTCCGGCTTGAAGCGGCGGAGTGCGGGCGCGCAGAGTTCCGTGTAAGCGAGACGGTACTCGGCGTCGCCGCATCCGCGGGGGAGCGGGACGTTGATGGTGTTGCCCTCGGCGGGCGGGCGTCCGGTCTCGTCCCAGTTGCCGGTGCCGGGGTAGAACGGGTGCTGGTGCGTCGAGAAGTAGAGGATGCGCGGCTCTCCATAGAAGGCGTCCTGGGTGCCGTTGCCGTGGTGGACGTCGATGTCGACGATGGCGACGCGGGTGAGGCCGCGACGCTCGAGGGCGTGCATGGCGGCGACGGCGACGTTGTTGAACAGGCAGAACCCCATCGCGGTGTGCGGCGTGGCGTGGTGGCCGGGTGGGCGGACGAGGCAGAACGCCGAATCGAGATCGCCGGCGAGGACAGCGTCGGTGGCGGCGAGGACACCGCCGCAGGAACGGAGGCCGGCCTCGCATGAGCGGGGGGCGACGTAGGTGTCGACGTCGAGCCAGTGGTGGCCACCCTGGGCGACGGTCTCGGCGACACGATCGATGAGGGCGGCGTTGTGGACGAGGCGGAGGTCGTCGGTTGTGGCGTCGCGCGCCTCGATGCGCTGGAGTTGGGGCAGCACCTGTTCCCGTTCGAGGTGGGAGACGATGGCTCGGAGCCGGTTGGCGGACTCGGGGTGCCCGGGCACGTCATGTTCCAGGTAGAGGGGGTCGTAGACGTAGCCGACGCGGGGCATATGGCGATGGTATCAAGCGCGACGTGGTGGGGATAGAATCGCGGGGCGATGTTTGTGATCGGGACGGCGGGGCACGTTGACCACGGGAAGTCGGCGCTGGTGAAGGCGCTGACGGGGGTGGACCCGGACCGGCTGCGCGAGGAGAAGGAACGCGGGTTGACGATCGAGCTGGGGTTCGCGCAGCTCGATCTGCCGGGCGGCACGCGGGTGAGTATCGTCGACGTGCCGGGACACGAGCGGTTCATCAAGACGATGCTCGCGGGGGTGGGCGGGATCGACCTGGCGCTGCTGGTGATCGCGGCGGACGAGGGCGTGATGCCGCAGACGCGGGAGCACCTGGCGATCATCGACCTGCTGGGCATCCCGCGCGGCGTGGTTGTGCTAACGAAATCAGACCTGGTGGATGCAGAGCTGCTGGCGACGGCTCGGGCCGAAGCGGCGGAGGTGGTGGGCGGGACGACGCTGGAAGACGCGCCGATCGTGGCGTGCTCGGCGGTTACGAGGGATGGGCTGGGCGAGCTGGTGTCCGTGATCGAGGGCCAGCTTGCCGGGGTGGCGGGGAAGCGGGACATTGGGCGGCCAAGGCTGCCGGTGGACCGGGCATTCACGATGGCGGGGTTCGGGACGGTGGTGACGGGGACACTGCTGGACGGCTCGTTGCGAGTGGGGCAGGAGGTGGAGTTGGTGCCGGGCGGGCTGACGGCGCGTGTGCGCGGTTTGCAGCACCACGGCGAGAGCGTTGAGCAGGCGCGACCGGGAGTCCGGGCGGCGGTGAACCTGAGCGGGGTCTCGGTGGAGGAGGTGCGGCGGGGGATGGTGGTGGCACTCCCCGGGACTTTGCGCCCGACGACGGTCGTAGACGTTCGGGTGCGGGCGGTGCCGTACCTCTCGCGGGAGGTGCGACACAACCTGCGGGTCGCGTTCCACACGGGCGCGGCGGAGGCGGCTGGACGGCTGGTGCTGCTGGACGCGGAGGCGGTGCGGACGGGGGAGAGCGCGTGGGCGCAGGTGCGGCTGGACGAGCCGGTGGCGGTGGTGGCCGGCGACGGTTACATCGTGCGGGACCCGAACGACACGCTGGGGGGAGGGCGAGTGGTGGTGACGGACGCGGCGCGGCACCGGCGGTTCCACGCGGCGACGATCGAGAAGCTGGAGGCGCTGGAGCGTGGGAGTCCGCTGCAGGCTGTGCTGGATGGGATCGCGGAGGCGACGGGCGCTCTGCGCGGAGTTGAGACGCGGGCGAGTGCAGCGCTGACGGAGTACCACGAGCGATGGCCGCTGCGCTCCGGAATGCCGCGGGAGGAGCTGCGGAGCCGGTTGGGGTTGCCAGCGCGGGCGTTTGATGCGGCGGTGCCAATGCTGGGTGTCAGGGACGACGGGGCGACGGTGGCGCTGGCGGGGTTCGAGCCGAGGTTGTCGGCGGAGGAGCGTGGGGTGGCGGACGCGTACGTGGCGGCGCTGCGGGCGCAGCCGTTTTCTCCGCCGGTGGATGGGCGGCCGAGTGGGGAGGTGGTGGCTCACCTGGAGCGGGTTGGCGAGATCGTGAAGGTAGGGGAACTGGTGTTTGAGGCGGCAGCGTATGAGGAGGCGGTGCGGCGGGTCAGCGGCCATCTGCGGGAGCATGGGTCGGTGACGCTGGCGCAGGTGCGGGATTTGCTGGGGACGAGCCGGCGGTATGCGCAGGCGTTGTTGGAGCACCTGGATGCGCAGGAGGTGACGCGGCGGGTGGGGGATGAGCGGGTGTTGCGCTAGGGGCTGGCCGAAAGCGGAGTGTTGGCCTCCTCCGCCCCGCCCCGTTTGACAGACCTGAAGGTCTGTCCGTACGGGTGGGGGACGAGCGATTGGGCGGGGTTCCGAGGGTGGCTCAAGCCGGGGCGTTGTTGGGCGAGGCACGTTTGTTGTCGGAACGAAGTAGGAAAACGGTCCGGGCGCTGTTGTCCAATGCCATTCGGTTGCGAGGGTGCTTCGCCCCTACGGGGGTGCGACGTGGCACAAGGGAAGAGCCCGGAGCGGTTACTCCGGGCTCTTGTGCTTCGCGATACAGGATCTACGCGGGTTCGGGGAGGCGGTCGTCGTCGCTGGGCCAGAAGGGGAGGCGGCGGGCGATGCGGTCGAAGTCGCCCTCTTCCCAGGCGACAAGGATCTGGGCGGCGATGAAGATCGAGCTGTAGGTGCCTGCGGTGATGCCGAGCAGCAGCGCCATCAGCAGTACATCGATCGAGCCCGATCCGAGAATAAGCAGCGAGAAGATCGGGATCAGGACCGATAGCGAGACGCTGACCGAGCGGGCGAGCGTTTCGGTGAGGCTGGCGTTCACGACCTCGGCGAAGGAGACGCCGGGTTTCGTGGCGACGTTCTCGCGGACGCGGTCGAAGACGACGATCGTATCGTGGACGCTAAAGCCGATGACGGTGAGGATGCCGGTGATGAAGAGGCTGTCCACCTCCGTCCCGAAGAGCTTGCCCATGATCGAGAACGCGCCGAGGACGAACACCGCGTCATGCAACGCTGCGACGACGGCCGCGATCCCATATCGGTACGATTTCGGGACGTTGCGGAACGACCACGTGATGTACGCGAGGATGGCGATTGAGGCAAAGAGGATCGCGATGGCGGCGTTCCGCACGATCTCGCTGGAGACGATCTCCGAGACCTGGTTGAAGTTGACGGTGTTGAATGCGCCGAATTCGGCGGCGAGCCCTTCCTCGATAATGTCGCGCTCAGATTTGGGACCGATGCCGATTGGCGGGGCGGCGGTCGTCTCAAGCGCGTCGGTGCGGATGATGAAGTTGCCGTCGGAAGTGCGCTGGACACGGGCTTCGTGGCCGAGGTCGTCGAGCGTATTCTTGACGTCGTCCTGGCTGATGCTCTCGTCTTCGAAATCCACAGTGAAAGTGGCGCCGCTGTTGAACTCGATGCCGCCCTTGAGTTGCGGCGGCGTGGCGAGCGAGAGCAGACCGGGGACGAGGATGAGCGCGGAGACGCCGAAGTAGAGCCAGCGGCGGTGCACGAAGTCCAGGAGGTGAGCGCGAGGCCGGGCTGGCGCCGACGCTTTCGGGCGCTCGGCTCCGAAGAGCCACGGGTGGTTTGCCAACGGGGTGCCGACGAGCGCGCGGAGGAGGGTTCGCGTGACGACGATGGCGGAGAAGAGGCTGATCATCACACCGAGGGCCAGAGTCAGCGCGAAACCCTTGACGAGGGCGGCGTTGAACTGCTCGCCGAACCACCAGAGGATGGCGCAGGTGATGAGCGTCGAGACGTTGCTGTCGCGGATGGATGACCAGGCGCGATCGAAGCCGTGCTCGATGGCGGAGGCGAGGTTTCGCCCGGCGCGTAACTCTTCTTTGAGGCGTTCGAAGACAAGGATGTTGGCGTCGACCGCCATTCCCACCGATAAGACGAAGCCGGCGATACCGGCGAGGGTGATGGTGACGGGCCCGATGAGGGGGCCGAGCTTGAAGATCATCATGACGCTGACGACGTACGTGAAGAGCGCGCCGGAGGCGAGAACGCCTGGCAGGCGGTAGTACAGGATCATGAAAGCCATGACGGCGAGGATGCCGATGAGACCGGCCTGCACGCCGCGGACCAGGGTGCGCTCGCCAAGGGTAGCGTCGACTTCACTGGCCTGGATGGTGTGCAAGGGCACGGGCAGAGCGCCGGCGCTGATGAGCTTGGCGAGGTCTTTGGCTTCGTCGAGTTCCATGCCCGTGATGACGGTGGTGCCGCCGGTGATGGCGCTGTTGACGGTAGGGGCGCTGAGCAGCTCGTCATCGAGGAAGATGCCCATCGGGGATCCGATGAGACGGCCGGTGACCTGCTCGAATAGCTTGGAGCCCTCCCCGTTGAAGGTGAGGTTGACGCCGGGGCCGGTGTAGCTGCCGGTGTTAACGATGTCGGCGACAGCCTCCCGGACGTGGGCACCAGTAAGCGGGCGGGTGATGCCGTCGATGGTGCCCGCGGCGGGCCGCCACCTGACCTCGCCCGTCTGGGCAGTGGTCCCGCCCTCGGCGGGAACATTGCAAGCAACGAAGTTGGTGTTATCGACTGGATCGACCTGCGCACCGAGTTGCGCGTCAGTGGCGGTGAATTCGGAGCCGTCCGCGGCGGTGCAGACGACGTTACCGGTCGCGTCGGTCACGGGCTCCTGGAACGTGAGGAGAGCGGTGCGGCCGATGAGCGAAGCGGCTTCTTCCGGGTCGATGCCGGGGATCTGGATGGCGATGCGGTTGCGGCCCTCGCGGGTAACCTCGGTCTCGGAAACACCGAACTCATTGACGCGCTCCTCCATGAGGTCCTTTACGGACTCCATGGCCTTGTCCGGGTCGCTGCCGGGGGGCAGGGCGGAGAGGTTGGCCTCCGTGAGGAGGTAGGTGCCGCCCTTGAGGTCGAGGC
>JANLRX010000066.1:0-4120 GCA_031362025.1 Chloroflexota bacterium | reverse complement strand
GATTGCCTTGTCGAACTCATCGTCGCTGATCCGGTGTTGCCAGCAGACGGCGGCACGCAACTCCCAGATCGGGAGGTACATCCCAGCGGTCGCGGACGATCGTCGGTCCTGCCAGGTCTGCAAGAGTCCGTGGAGGGCGCGATGTCGAACATCGACATCCGCAACAACACGATCCAGGGCAACGGTGGGTCGGGCGTATTCATGGGCGCGGACAACATGGCTGACGTCCTCGTTACGAATAACGTCATCGGGGCGAACGGGGGCGACGGTATTGAGATCAACGCCAGCAACTCCCCGTCGCCGTCGACGGTACTCGTGTCGGGAAATGACTTCAGGAACAACGGGGAAGACGGCATCCTCGTGGTGGGCGACCAGTCGCCTGCGACGATGCACGTCACCGTCTCCCGGAACACGACTACGTCGAATTCGAAGCTGGGAATAAACCTGGCGGGCGGCGCTGAGGACGGCTTCGGCGTGAACGCTAACGACGCTGGCGATGCAGATGAAGGCGCGAATGACTACCTGAACTTCCCGGTGCTGAACGGCGTAGGGCCGACCGGGATCACCGGGACAGCGTGCGAAAACTGCACGATCGAGCTGTTCATCGCGGACAGCGACACGTCCGGGCACGGGGAAGGCGGAAACCACTTCGCGACCGGAACGGCGGACGGGGACGGCGACTTCGAGATCAGCGGCTGTGGGCAGAACGGCGGCGCGACGGTCACGGCGACGGCGACGGATCCCGAAGGGAACACGTCGGAGTTCGCGGAGAACTACGTCTTGCCAGCGACGCCACCCTGTGCGTTCAAGAACGGCGACCTGGACTGCGACGGAGACGTTGACGACCGCGACGCCTTGATCGCCGTGATCCACGACGCGGGCGCCAACCAGATCAGCCGGGAGCCGAACTGTCCGGCGTTGGGCTCTGCGCTTGTGCAGGCGACCTCAGCCGTGACGGGGCCGGACATCTTCGGGGACGTGAACTGTGACGGCGACGTGGGTGCCGGTGACACGGTGACGGTCCTGCAGCACATCGCTGAGGTAGCGCTGACGCCGGAGCCGCCGGCGGGGTGCGTGCCGGTTGGCGAGCTGCTGCCGGGGTAAGTGATCGGATCTGTAACTAGCGGCTGATGGAGTCGGCGGTTGGCAGGGCGGTGGCGCCGCGGGTCCAGGCGCGGACGCGGTTCTTTCCGGCGGCCTTTGCGGCGTACATCGCGGCGTCGGCGTGGTAGACCAGCTCTTCCGGGCTTGAGGCCTCGGAATATAGCGAGACGCCGATGCTCACGGTGACATCAACGTCCGTGAACTCTACCGCGACGCGTTTTCTCACCGCTTCGGCCATTTCCTCCGCCTGGGAGAGGGACGAGACTCGTGTCATCATCGCGAACTCGTCGCCGCCGTAGCGGAACACAGCCTGTTCGCCCAGCACCTCCCGGAACACCTCGCCGACGCCGGTCAGGATCTCGTCGCCCTTCTGGTGTCCCAACTCATCGTTCACGCGCTTGAAGCGGTCGATGTCGGCCATGAACACCGCCAGTTCGCCGTCGGCCTCCGGGTGCTCTGCTGCCGCCCGGATGTCCTCCTGGAAGCTACGGTGGTTCTTCAAGCCGGTGAGGCCGTCGGTGGAGGCCTGTTTCATCGCTGTGATCAACTGGCGGTTGCGGTCGGTTAGCTCCGAGTTGGCCATCTCGAGTTCGGCTGTGCGCTCCGCGACCTTGCCTCGAGGGAGTGGTTCAGTTCTTCGACGCGCTGCTGTTCGAGCGTGAGCTGTGTGTTTGCGCCGCTGAGCGCGGTGGAGTACTGCTCGATCGTATCCAGCATGCCGTTGATCGAGCGGCCGAGGTGACCGATCTCATCGCTCCCCGTCCCGGGCGCGCGCGAGTTGAGGCGAGTGCCAACCGAGGCCACGAACCGGGACAACAGGCCGACGGGCCGGAGAACAGTCAGCTCCAGAACGCCGATCAGGAGTGCCATAAACAAGATGCCGATCGCGAGCAGGGCCACGAGCAGGTAGCTCAAGGTCCCATGGCCCTCGGCGGAGATAGTCCTGGGCATCGTCACCTGCGCTGTCAGGGCTGGCGCACCGGAGACGTCTGGAATGATGGTCGTCGCCAATAGTGTCTCTGAGTCGATGTTCTCGATGCGCTGTTCGTTGGGGGCCAGGTCTTCCGCTGTGCCCGAAGAAGCCGGCGTCAGGATGATGTCGAGCTTCGTCACTCCGCGGAGTTCGCTGACGAGGCGCTCATCAACCCATCGGGCCATGACCAGTGCCCCCGCGATCGGCCCCTCTCCTTCGCTTGTGACGATTGGTCTGGAGGCCACGAGGAGCGGCCCGGATGCTGTCGTGACGATGCCTTCCTGACTGTCCTGTGTTCCCGTGAAGTCGAATAGCGGGACGCTCCCGGAAAGCGCTTCTGTGGTGGCCTCGTCGAGTTCGACACCGTTTCCGTCGGCGTCGATTGCCTGCGAGTGGACGATGTCGCCGTTGTTGTCGACGAACACCATCATGTCCACACGCAGGTTTACAAGAGTGGCGTCGTAGAGGTTTGCTTCGATGAAGTCGGTTTTGCCGTCCCGGACGAACTGGTAGCTGTCGTCCCAGGTGGACCAGTCGGCTGCGGTGCTGTCCAGGCGGTTCATCTCGACCCCGAGCGCCTGCTCCGTCCGGCCGAGGTTCTGGCGTGCTTCGTCCTGTTCCAGCGAGGCGAACCCTCCCGCGACGATGTGGCCGGCAGTCGCGTACGTTGCGCCGATGATCGCCAGCAGTGCCACTACCATTACGCTCAGCGTCTTAGTTCGCAGGTTCACGTATGTAGTTCCTTCTTCCGCCCTCTGGTGGCAGGCGTTCATTAGTAAAGAGCCGGTTGTATGCCAGATGGTTACACTCCGAACGTCGGAAACGGGAAAAGAGTAAATTCGGTGAGCGGCGCGTGCTATCATCGCGCCAGCGACAGGCATGCGAATCATCATCTTTACGGGGACCGGCGGAAGCGGCGTTAGCACTATGGCGGCGGCCACGGCGTGCGCGCTTTCGGAGACCAGCCAGCGAACGCTCACCTTTGCGATAACCAAGGGCGTGGCACGCGCATTGGGCACGGAAACAAGCCTCCTCCCGAAGAACGCTGCGCCGCTGCTGGATGTCGTCGAGGGGCACGGTGGCCACGGAACCCCGGACGAGTTCCGGGACTGGATCCAGATGCTGCTGAGCTGGCGGGGGATGGATCCTGACCTGGCGGAAGACCTGGCGGCTCTGCCCGGGATCAACCACATCGGCCGGCTGCTGGAATTGCAGCGCCTCATACAGTCCGAGACGTACGACACGGTGGTGATCGATGCGGCGGAGATATCGCAGTTCCTCGACCTGCCGGGAGCCCTGGACGGGGCCGCGCGCTGGCTGGACAGGCTGTTCTCCTCGCCGCGCCAGCAGACGATCTTCGAGCCGTTTGTCCGGGCGTTTGCCGGCGACTACGTGGCGAGCGCCGACGAGGTGCTGGACGTGGGCCGCGGTCTGCTCTCGCGGCTGGCGGACTTGCGGGACATCTTTGGTGACCCGGAGCTGACATCGGTGCGGGTAGTGGTGACGGCGGGGACGGCCGCGCTGCCCAGCTTGCGGGAGGCGATCGGCGTGCTGACGCTGTTCGAGTACCGGCTGGAGGCGGCGATTCTGAACAAGGTGCTGCCGGACGCGGTGACCGACCCGTTCTTTGCCCCGGCACGTAAGCGGCAGGAGGCGGTGCGTGCGGAGATCGCCGCGCTCGATCCGGAGATACCGTTGGTCGAGGTGGCGCTGCGGCCGGACCAGCCGGTCGGGTTGGACGCGCTGCGCAAGGTGTCGAAGGAACTGTACGGGAAGGGCAACCCGGCCGACTTCCTCACCGAGGCGAGGGAGCACATGATCGAGCCCGATGACGGTGGCTACGTGCTTTCGGTGCTGGTGCCGTTCGCGGCGAAGGATCAACTGCGGCTGGAGGAAGTGGACGACGGGATCGCGGTGCACCTGAACGGGCGGCGCTGCGTGATCGTGTTGCCGGACGAGCTGTTACAAACAGAGGCGACGAGCTGGACCTACGAGGGTGAAGTGCTGCGGGTGGTGCTGCGGAAGTAGCCAGGAGCCAGTAGC
>JANLRX010000054.1:0-6620 GCA_031362025.1 Chloroflexota bacterium | reverse complement strand
GAACGCTTCTTGAACTGCTTCCGGCGTGATCTCGTGGAAAACGACGCGCTGGAGCGGCATTCCGCGCAGGCCTGCCGCTTCGATGAGGTGCCAGGCGATCGCCTCTCCCTCGCGGTCCGGGTCGGTGGCCAGGAACACTTCGCTGGCGTTCTGCGCTGCGTCCTTGATGTCCTTTACGGTCTTAGCCTTCTCGCGCGGCACGACGTACTGCAGCTTGAAGCCGTCATCGACGTCGATGCCGAGTTTCTTCGCCGGGAGGTCGCGGATGTGGCCGACCGACGCCTTCACGTCGTAGTTGTCGCCCAAGATGCGGGAAATGGTGCGTGCCTTTGCCGGCGACTCAACGACGACCAGGCTCTTCTGCTTCTTTGCCAAAGTTTCTAGCTACCTCTTCCATAGGGAGTTGTTGTCATCTCCCTAGCTCTAACATACGCCTTCTGTCCAATTTCGCGGACGAGGCCCTTCAGTTCCATCATCGTGAGAAGGCTGCTCACAGTCGAGACCGGTAAGCCGGACTCTCGGCAGACCTCGTCGATGTGGACCGGTTCTTTCGATATATGACGCAGCAAATCGGCTTCTGTGTCCGTCGCCGGTATGAGTTCCTGCATCTCCATCTGCTGGGGGACGGCCTGCAGGTTCAGTTCCTCGAGCACGTCGTCCACCTTCAGCACGAGTTTCGCCTCACCCCGCTGGATCTTCAGGTTGGTGCCGCGGCTCTGCGCGGAGAAGATGCTTCCTGGCAGGCAGAACACGTCGCGGCCCTGGTCGTTCGCGAAGTCGGCGGTGATCAGCGCCCCGCTCTTCATGTCGCCTTCGATGACAAGTACGCCGAGGCTGAGGCCGGACAGGATGCGGTTACGGCGCGGGAAGAAGTCACCGCGAGGCTGCGCGCCCAACGGCTGCTCACTGATGAGGGCGCCGCGTTCCATGATCTCCCGCGAGAGCTTCGCGTGTTCCGGCGGGTAGACCATGTCGAGACCGCAAGCCAACACGGCGACGGTGCGGCCATTCGCCTCGAGCGCCGCCCGGTGTGCGATTCCATCGATCCCCCGCGCGAGACCGCTGACAACGGTGACGCCGTGCGACGCAATGGCATACGACATCTCTTCCGCCGCCTGCCGACCGTATGGCGTGGGCCGTCTGGTGCCGACGACAGCCACCGAAAGCGCGTCCTGGGGCGACAGCTCACCACGAAGGTAGATGACGGGCGGCGCGTCGTCGATCTCCTTCAGTTGTTGGGGGTATCCGCCGTCGTTCCATGTCAGCACCTGTACGTTGGCCGTCGCCAGGCGCTCGATCTCCTGCTCCGGGACGATCTCCGAGCGCTTCTCGCAGATCACGCGGACACTGCGGTCGTCGAGGCCAGCTTCCTTGAGTTCGCTGCGGGTCGCGCGCCAGGCTTCGGCGAGCGTTCCGAAGCGCGAAAGCAGTGCCTGGATGCGGACGGCGCCGATCCCGGGGATGCGGTTGAACGCGACCCAGTGGGCCTGCTCGTGGGCTGTCGTTGCGATTGTTTTTGCGTTTTTCTGGGGCATCTCGGTGCGGAAGTGTATCACAGGGCCTCGCGCGTAGCGGGCGCGCGAATGGCATTCCGGTTAAGGAAGGGCGGCCACCGCCTCGATCTCGATCAGGAAGTCGTCGAGGACCAGCGCGCTGACTTGCACGAAGGTGCTGGCAGGTGGATTTACGGCATCGAGATACTGACTGCGAACGTCGCGGACCACCATCCGCTGAGTGGCGTCGAGGACGTAGTAGCTCATCTTGATGACGTTTGTGAAGTCGCCACCAACGGCTGCGAGCGCGGCCTTCAGGTTCTCGAACACCTGCACCGTTTGCGCTTTCAGATCTCCGGCGCCGACGAGTTTGCCGTCCTTGTCCAACGCCACCTGTCCAGCGATGTAGACGAGGCGGCCGCCGGTTACCTCGGCGACATGCGAGTATCCGGTGGGCTTGGCCATTTCGGGCGGGTTGATGAAACGGACGTTGGGCATGGGACTCCTTCTGTGGTGTTGGGTGGGCTACTTCGATGGCTCGGGTTCGGGCTCTTCCTCTTCGACCTGGGTGACGCGCACCTTGCGGATGCGCCGGCCCGTGACGCTGAGCACCTTCAAGCTGACGCCGTTGAAACGTACCGTGTCGCCGACGCTGGGCATGCGGCCGAGCTCGTTCACGATGAAGCCGCCCACGCTGTCGAAGTCGTCCTTTTCGATCTGCATGTGGAACATCTCGTTCAGGTCGTCGATGCTCACGCGGCCGTCGACGATCGCTTCCTTCTCGTTCACGACGCTGATGGGAGTCTCTTCGACGTCGAACTCGTCCCGGATCTCGCCGACGATCTCCTCCACCAGGTCTTCGACAGTGACGAGGCCGGCGGTGCCGCCGTACTCATCGACGACGAGGGCGATCGAGATCTGGCGCTCCTTCATCTCGGAGAGCAGTTCGTGGACCTTCTTGCTTTCCGGTACAACGTACGCGTCGCGCACGATCTCGCGAAGGTCGGGCTTCGCCTTGCCGTTGCGCATGTAGCGCATCAACTCCTTGGCGTGGGCGATCCCGAGCACGTGGTCTATGTCTCCCTCGTACACGGGTATGCGGGAGATGCCTCGCTCGATGATGACGTCAACCAGCTTGTCGAACCCTTCCTTCGCTTCGATTGCCACAATGTCCGGGCGGGGCACCATCACCTCGCGGACGGCGGTGAACTCGAGCTCCATGACGCCGCGAATCATGTCGCGCTCCTGGTCTTGGAGTCCCGCGCTGGCGTCGCGCATCTCGGTGAGAAGCATCAGTTCTTCCGGTGCGGAACCCGCGCCAGACTGCTTGTTGCGCGTGCCCAACATGGCACCCAGCGGCGCGTCGATCAGGAATACCGGGAACCGGAAGACGAAACGTACTAAAGCAATGAACGGCCGCAATGCTTGCTGCCAGCGCTCTGGATTTCGGGCTACGAGGGCGCGGGTGAACCCCTGTAGGGCGAGGAAAGCGGCGGCAGTCAAAACGATGGTTGCGCCAAGCACCCACCAGTTGTCCTCGATTTCGTTGATCGCGAGATATACGACGACGCCGGTTACGCCCACGGACGCGAGGTTGCGGGCGAGTGTCAGCGAGGAGAGAGTGAGCTGCCGCTCTTGATAGAAGCGCCGCAGGCCATCGACGGGTGACTCCGGTTGCTCCTTGAGCGCTCGCTCGCGGACGCCGGCGATGACGCCAGCCTCAGCCGCGCCCAGCAGAACAAGGGTGAGGACGCCGATAACGAGCAGCGCCAGGCCGAAGATCGTGCCGCTATCCATCGGGTTGGGCCTTCTTGACTTGCCGCGCGGGTGAGCCGACCACCTTTGCGCCCTCGGGCACATCGTGGTTCACGACGGAGCCCGCGCCGGTGGAAGCACCGCGGCCGATGCGAACCGGCGCGACGAGCATCGTGTCGCTGCCGATGAAGGCTCCGTCCTCGATGATCGTGCGGTGCTTGGACTTGCCGTCGTAGTTGCAGGTGATGGTGCCGGCGCCGATGTTCACGTCCTCACCCACGTCCGCGTCGCCGATGTAGCTGAAGTGGCCGGCCTTGGAACCCTTGCCGACGCGCGACCCTTTCACCTCGACGAAGTTGCCGAGGTGCACGCCAGCCTCGATGTTGGAGCCGCCGCGCAGGTGGCTGTACGGCCCGATATCAGCGTCATCGCCCATCTTCGAGCCTTCGATTACGGAAGCGAAGACAACGCAACGCTCCCCAATCTCGGAGTCGATCACGATGCTGTTAGGGCCGATCCGGGAGTGGCGGCCGACGCTGCTCTTACCTTTGATCGTGGTGTTGGGTTCGATCACCGTGCCCGCTGCAAGTCGAACGCCCGGTGCGATGTACGTGGTCATGGGATCGACGATCGTCACCCCAGCGGCGGCGTGGCGGGAGCACTCGGCCAGGCGTGCCTCGATCGCCGAGCTTAAATGGTCGGCGGCGTCGGCCTGGGGAGTGGTGTCAGGTTTGGGGGTGGAGTCAGTCATGAAGCATCGTCATCCGCGGGCAGGCGGAAGCATTCAAAGGTGAGATCAACTGAAGAGGGGGGACAAAAGGAATAGGTCCGCCGCGGGCGGATCGATCGTACTGGGAGGTTCGCTACTGTCCAAGTCGAGTGAGTTGTTCATTGTGGTGGCGTCAGTCAGTAATGACGCGCCTGATACTCCAAATGTTATCGGCGCTCCGAAAAGACTGTCAACTGATGAGGATTCCGATCGCGGGGCAATCCTGCACGTTCGTGAGTAGGAATCGCGCTGCGTACTTCAGGATCAGGACCGCGTCAGCGCCGTCGAGCACCTCATCGCAGTTGATGTCTCCCCAGATACGATCGCCGAAGCTTTGCGTCGAGATCGTCGTACCAAGCGCGGGGCAGCCGCTGTCCGTGGACACCGCTGGTTCGACTTCAGCGGCCTGCCTCAAGCCGTACAGGGCGTCGAAATGGTCGATCTCGTCGGAGCAGTCGTTGTCAGCCCATGTGAGAGGGGTGGGCGCGCTGCCTGGGACGATGCCCCAGTCCGGGGTCGTATCGAACGGATTCATAGGGCTGATATTGTCCCGAACGCCAGTGCCGAGTTCCATGACGACGATTGCAGAGTTCGCATCAAATCCCGATGGCTGCGTTGGCTGCTCCTCCTGGAAGACGATGCTCGCGCCGTCCGGGGAGAATGTTGGCCAGGACTGGCTGTTCGAGTCGCTCGTTAGGTTTTCGGGAGCGCCGCCCGTCGCGCCGACGCGGAAGATCTCCCCGTCGGCCCCATTGTTCGAGACGCTGTACACGATCTGCGAGTTGTCAGGCGACCAGTCGGAATCGCTCTCCTGAACGTCTGGCGATGTGGTGACCTGCTGGCGATTGAGGCCGCTCGTGTCCATGGTCCAGAGGTCGACGCCGTCGAGATCGGAGAACCGAGTGAACAGGATCCGCTGGCCGTTCGGGGACCAGTCGGGGCTCGCCTCGTTAGCGTTGTCAGACTGAGTAATGTTCTCGTAGTCGTCGCCGTTGATGCCGATGGTCGCGATGTCTTGAGTGTCACCACCGTCGTCGGAGAAGGCGATTCGCTGGCCGTCCGGCGACCACGACACGTCGACCCCCTGGTCAGTTCCCGGGATGAAGTGCGGGTTGGCGCCGTTCGCGTCGATGGTCCAGAGGCCTGGAACCGGGGCGTTCCTGCGGAAAGCGATCTTGGTGCCGTCGGGAGACCAGCGCGGCGCGAAGTCCTGCACTACGCCGGTGGTCACTTGCTGTCGGTCGCTTCCGCCTGGCTCCATCGTCCAGATATGGCGATTCGCACCCTCGGGGATGGCGAAGGCGATTCGGCCGTTGTCACCGGGATAGGCGGCGTCCGTCGTTGTGGGTGAAACGTCTCCGAGGGTAGTGGTCGCCGCGAAGAGCGCAACCAACGTCACCAGGAGCTTCGTTCTCGCTGCGATCGTTGGCTTCAGCATCGGAGTCTGCGCCGAGCATACGGATGGCCGGGCGAGCGGTCAACGCGGGGCGCTCATACGCGAACGCCTCGGTATACTAACCTCATGCACCCCGACGAAATACGGGAAGCGTTTCAGCGCTTCTTCGAGGAACGAGACCACCGTCGCATGCCCAGCGCCCCGATCGTGCCGCCGGGCGACCCGACGTTGCTCTTCACGAGCGCGGGGATGGTGCCGTTCAAGGCGTACTTCATGGGGCAGGCCGAGCCACCGTCGCCGCGCATGGTGAGCATCCAGCGGTGCTTCCGGACGACGGACATCGAGTCGGTGGGCGACACCTCGCACCAGACGCTGTTCGAGATGATGGGCAACTTCAGCGTCGGCGACTACTTCAAGGCCGAGATGATCCCGTGGGCCTGGGAGTTCTCCCTGAACGTCCTGAAGCTCGACCCGGAGCGCATCTGGGTCACGATCTTCCTCGACGACGAAGAAGCGCACGACCTCTGGCGCAAGACCGGCGTTCCCGAGGAACGCATCGTCCGCTATGGCGAAGACCAGAACTACTGGTTCGCCGGCGATGTCGGGCCGTGCGGGCCGGACTCGGAGATGTTCTTCGACTTCGGTGAGGAGTTCGGGTGCGGCCCGGATTGCGAACCAAGCCACGATTGCCTGCGCTTCCTGGAGTTCTGGAACCTCGTCTTCATGACGTACTACCGGGACGGTGACAAGCGTGAACCGCTGCCGCAGAAGAACATCGACACCGGCGCGGGGCTGGAACGGCAGGCGATCATCCAGCTGTACAACACGCCGGGGTGGGACAAGAGCAAGGTCCCGTCGGCGTACGACACGGAGCTGTTTCAGCCGCTGATCCGGCGCATCGAGGAGCTGTCCGGCAAGCGCTACAACGTGGACGAGGAGACGGACCGCGTGATGCGCATCGTCGCCGAGCACGCCCGCGCCGTCACGTTCCTCATCGGAGACGAACGGACGCCTGTCGTGCCGTCGAATGAAGAGCGCGGCTACGTTTGCCGACGCCTGCTCCGCCGGGCGATCTACTTCGCGCGCCGTCACCTAGGCATCGAGTCCGCTTCGGGCGGATTCATGGCCACGCTTGCAGAGACGACGGTCGAGATGATGCGCACCGCCTACCCGGAGCTAGAACGCCAGCGACAGTTCATCGTCGACA
>JANLRX010000048.1:0-1846 GCA_031362025.1 Chloroflexota bacterium | reverse complement strand
GTCTGGTCGAGTGCCTCACCATGAGCGGGCCGGAGGGGGTTGTTGGGGGATCGGGGGTGTGGGCGCAGCACGGAGGGTTTGGGTGTGTGCGGGCGTGGTTCCGGTTGCCGGTGTGCGTGATTGGCTGGTGTTAGGGAGAAGGCTGCGCCCCTACGGGGTTGGCTAGGCGTCGGCGGCGATGAGCGCGCGGCGGAGGAGGAAGAGGGCGAAGGTGACGGCACGGCGTTTGTTGCCGGCGCGGCCCTGGTTGAAGTTGTGGGACATGGTCTGAGGGGCGTGGCCGTCGTGGACGGCGATGTGGATGGTGCCGGGTTGCTTTCCTTCGACTTCGCTTGAGCCGACGATGCCGGTGATGCCTATGCCGTAGTCGGCGCCGAGGTTTTCGCGGGCGGCGCGGGCCATATCGGCGGCGACTTCGGCGCTAATGACGCCGTGCTGTTCGACGAGCGCGGGGTCGACGCCGAGGGCGAGCTTCATCTCGGTGGCGTAGGTGATATAGCCGCCAAGGAAGTACTCGGAGGCGCCGTCGACGTCGGTGATCGTGGAGGAGAGGAGGCCGCCGGTGCACGATTCCATGGTGGCGAGCTTGAGGCCGCGGTCTCGGAGCATGGCGCCGATCGCGCCTTCGAGGGACTCGTCGTCGGCGCCCCAGATGATGTTGCCGACGGTCTGGCGGATGTCGGCTTCGACGGGGGCGATAAGTTCGCGGGCCTCGGCTTCGGTGGCGGCCTTGGCGGCGAGGCGGACGTGGACGCCGTCCTGCTTGGCGTAGACGCCGATGCTGGGGTTGGTGCCCTTGAGGAAGGGCCGGAGCATCTCGTCGATGGTGCTTTCGCCGATGCCGGCCGTCTTGAGGATGCGGGTGATGAGGAGCGTCTCGCCGGTGATCTCGCGGAGGCGCGGCTCGACTTCCTTTTCGAACATGCGATACATCTCGTTGGGGACGCCAGGCATGGCGATGATGTACTTCTCGCCCTCGGAGCGGTTCTTCTCGACCCACCAGCCGGGGGCGGTGCCGCGGGGGTTGAGGATGGCGCTGGCGGAGGGGATGAGCCAGGCCTGCTTGACGTTGCTCTCCGGGAAGTTGACGCCGCGGGAGGTGAAGAAGGCCCGGAGGGCGCGCTCCATGTCGGGGTCGGCGAACGGCTCTTCGCCGAGGGCAGCAGCGATGGATTCGCGGGTGAGGTCGTCTTCGGTTGGGCCGAGGCCGCCGGTCATGATGATGACGTCGGAACGCCCAAGCGCGCGTTCGAGGGTGTCGACGATGCGGTCGAGGTTATCGCCGACGACGGACTTGTAGTAGAGGTCGAGGCCGAGGGCGGGCAGGCGGGAGGCGATCCAGGAGGCGTTGGTGTCGACGATTTCGCCGAGAAGGATCTCGGTGCCGACGGAGACGATTTCGGCGCGCATGGTGGGTAGGTTACAGGGTTTGGTGGTTAGTGGTTAGTGGTTGGTGGTTGGGTGACGGGTGATGGGGAGACGAAGAGTGAATGGTGAATGGTGAATTGTGAAGGGCACGGGTGATGGGTGACGGTGCTGGCGCAGGCGGCGCTTTCGCAGACGGAGCCATGCCCGGACGTGGGTAGCGGGGTGTTCTTGCGGTAGACCGGCAGGGTTCGGGTCAATTTGCGGTGACAGCGGCCGGGGCGGGTGATAGAGTGCCCTCACAGCCTGTCAGCTGAGGGGGTGTGTCGCATTGTTTCGCCTTGCATGGATAATTGTAGTTTTCGCCTGCGCGTGCGTCGGTAGTGCCAGCAATGCCGATGCGAAAGTCTACGATGGTGCTGACTGTGAAGAGCTTCGAGCCGACGCTGCGGTTGATCTAGGCGCGTACGCACCTCAAGGA
>JANLRX010000037.1:0-1882 GCA_031362025.1 Chloroflexota bacterium | reverse complement strand
TGACCGCTACGCCCGTACACACCCCCACCGGCACGCCCTCCGACATCCTCATCCACGGCGACATCGACTGCGACGCCGACGTGGACGAGGCCGACATGCTCGCCCTCCTGCTCTTCCTTGAGGGCTTCACTGACGACCCCGGATGCCGGTTCGCGATCGGGGAGCTGGTCACGCTGGGCCTCGTCTGGGGCGACGCCGATTGCGACGCCGCCATCAGCCTGGTGGACGCGCTCTGGATCCTCCGCGAAGCCGGCGACGTCCCCTTCCTCACCGCCGACGGATGCCACGTCCTGGGCACGCTCATCGATCTGTAGCGGCGGCCTATTCGCCCAGCAGTCGAACGGTATCCTCGTCCAGCGGCACCCAGTCGTGCCAGGACAGCTCCTGCCAGACGTCCGCCACGTGCATCATCGCCGTGAAGCGCATCAACACGCCGCTGTCGTGGCGCCAGCGGACCTCGTAGCGCATCCGCGTCGTGTGTGCGACGGGCTCTGCGCGCTCCCATAGCTTCAGCATCCGCTGCAGGTACACCGGGTCACCGTCGAAGAACTGCTTGAACGCCTCGCTGACGTAGGGCGCCATTCGTTCCGGGTTCATGTCCCGCCGCTGGTCGCCCTTGGCCATCCCGATCACGAAGCACATCGCGTCGTCCCAGTTCTCCTGGCGCCGCGCGAACTCCGGGTCGCTCGCCCGCGCCACCCAGTTCCACTTCGCCGGGTTCGGAAGCTGGTCGCCCAGCGGAATCCCAACGACCGTCCGCAGCGACCGGTTCGCGGCGATCAGGTCGGCCGCCTGGTTGGTTACGAACACCGGCCAGGAGTACTTCTCGACTTCCTCGGTGTACCACTGGACGTCGCGGGGTTCGTAGCGCTGGTTGAGGATCGCCTGCCAGTCGATCGCGTACCCTGCGCCCGCGATCACGGGGTTCGCCTGCTCGACGGGCATCCCCAGCGCGTCAACGATCGCGGTCAGCGCCTCGCGGCTGGGGTGGCGGTCCCCGCTTTCGTACGACTTGATCGCCGAGACCGAGAGGCCGGAGCGGCGGGCCACTTCCGGCTGCGAGAGCTTGTGCGCCTTCCGGTACTCCCGCACAGCGTGGCGCCAGTCAAAGCCGGCATCGAACTCGGCTCTCCCCTTCCCCTCGCTCACCATGCGCAAATGATAACCGACGGGCCACATTTTGTGACCGGTTTCGCGTTGTCGCGCTTCCGGCGCAGGCGCACACTTGCCGCACCATGTACACGCTTCGTTTCTCCCCCGCACTGCGTTTAGCCGCCGTCATCGGCGCGCTTGCGATAGGTATGTTGCTCGGGAGGAGTCCGGCGAGGAGCGAACCCGGCTTCTACCTGGTCGACACCACCTCCGACGCGCTCTTGATGAACTGCCTAAATGCGATGCCGGGGGACTGCTCGCTGCGCGGGGCCATCACCAAGGCAAACATACAGCCGGGACCGATACAGTTCATCAACTTCGCGACGCCGGTGATCACCCTCGGCAGCCCGCTGCCGACCCTGGTCGCGCCGATGTCCATCAACCCTTCCGCTCCGCCGGACGGGCAGATCGAGATCAAGCCGGCCGCCGTAACCACCGCCACGAACGCTCTAACCATCCAGGGCCCGGCTGTGCAGGTAAGGCACCTCGTGATCCACAGCTTTGCCGGGAGCGGGATCGTGGTTAGCGGCGCCGCCGTGGCCACGGTGATTGCCGACAACTACATCGGGGTGGGCGCTGACCTAGAGACGGACAAGGGCAACGGGGGCTACGGCATCGCCATCGGTAACACCGCCACCACCCAGTTCAACACCGTGGCCAACAACGTCATTGCGGGAAACACCCTGGGGGGTGTTCTGATCACCGGTTCCGGCCACGGCCTTGGCCGCTT
>JANLRX010000035.1:0-2629 GCA_031362025.1 Chloroflexota bacterium | reverse complement strand
ATGGGCGTGGTGATCGGCGAGACGGCGATCATCGGGGACAACGTGCACCTGTTCCAGGGTGTGACGCTGGGCGGGACGAGCACTCGCCGCGCTAAGCGCCACCCCACGCTGCGCGACAACGTGGTCGTCGGCGCGGGGGCGAAGGTGATCGGCGACGTGACGATCGGCGAGAACGCGAAGATCGGCGCCGGTTCCGTCGTGGTGACGAACGTGCCGCCGAACGCGACGGTGGTCGGAGTGCCGGGTCACGTCGTGGCGTTTGCCGATCCGGGCGACGACACCGTGCTGCGGCTGCCGGACCCAGAGTGGGACATCATCCAGCGGCTCGAGGCGCGGGTGGAAGAACTCGAATCGCGGTTGCGGTTGATCGAGGAGCCGAAGGCTAAGCCGGCGTCGCGCTCCAAGGCGAACCCGGACGATGAGAACGGCGCCACGAAGGCAGCCGGCAAATGACGCTGAAGCTGTACAACACGATGTCCCGGCGGGCCGAGGAAGTGGTGAAGCGGGACGACGAGCTGAAGATCTACGTCTGCGGGATCACGCCGTACGACCACTCGCACATCGGGCACGCGATGTCCTACGTGATCTTCGACGTGCTGCGGCGCTACCTTGAGTACCGCGGGTACAAGGTCAAGCATGTGCAGAACTACACCGACATCGACGACCGGCTCATCACGAAGGCGAACGAACAGGGGCTGACGTACGACCAGGTGGCCGAGGCGTACATCGAGGAGTACGAGGCGGAGATGCGGGAGCTGAACATCACGCCGCCGCACCTCTACCCCCGGGCGACGCAGGAGATCCCCCAGATCATCGAGATGGTGGAGCGGCTTGTCGAGAAGGGGTACGCGTACAAGACCGAGGACGGCGACGTGTATTACGACGTGCACGCGAACCCGAACTACGGAAAGCTCTCCGGCCGCGACGTCGACGCGATCACCCGCGAATATTCGCGGGTCGAGTCCACGGAGCAGAAGCGGAGCCCGGTGGACTTCGCGCTCTGGAAGGCGTCGAAGCCGGGCGAGCCTTCGTGGGAGAGCCCGTGGGGGCCCGGGCGGCCGGGCTGGCACATCGAGTGCTCGGCCATGTCGTACCGCTACCTGGGCGAGGAGCTGGACCTGCACGGCGGCGGCCAGGACCTGATCTTCCCGCACCACGAGAACGAGATCGCGCAGAGCGAGGCGTTCACGGGGCACAGGCCGTTCGTGCGGCACTGGGTGCACAACGGCTGGCTGACGATGGACGAAGAGAAGATGAGCAAGTCGCTCGGGAACATCATCACGATCCGGCAGGCGCTGGATACCTACGGCAGCGACGGCGTGCGGATCTTCGTGCTGACCGCGCACTACCGCGCCCCGCTGAGCTACTCGGAAGAAGCGTTGGAGTCCGGCAAGAAGGCGTCGGAGCGGCTGCGGCTTGCGGTGTCCACTCCCGGTGGCGACGGCAAGGACGCCGGGATCGACGCGGGCGCGGTCCGGGAGAAGTTCATCGCCGCGATGGACGACGACATGAACACGGCCGGGGCGCTGGCCACGCTGTTCGACCTCTCGCGCGACATCAACAAGGCGCGCGACAAGGGGAAGTACATCGACGACGCGCAGGCGCTGCTCCGCGAGCTGGCCGGAGTGCTGGGCTTGACGCTGCGCGAGCCGCAGTCGGCGCAAGGTGCGGAGCCGTTCATCGACCTGCTGGTAGCGCTGCGCACGGACCTCCGCGCGGCGAAGCAGTTCGAGCTGGGCGATAAGGTCCGTGACGAACTGGCAGCGCTGGGCATCACGGTGGAAGACGTGGCCGGCGGGACGCGGTGGCGGCGTAGTTAGCCACGCTCTTCAAGTAGTCAATCGGACACAGATTGTGGCTTGTTTCGGCTTGTAGAGATGCGGTCGAACGGCACACACTTCGCGATAGACTTTCGTCACGGAAGGGGGCTATCCGGTGCCAGGCTCGCGATTTCTGCTGATACTCATGGTAGCGGCGCTTCTTGCCGGGGCGGAGGCGCGTCTGAGGGTCGCGCCCACTGCGGAGGCTGCATTTCCGGGGACGAACGGACGGTTTGCCTTCTCGAACATGGTGAATAACCAGCCACACATCTTCACGAGTGCGAAGGACGGAAGCGACGTGAGGGACCTTGGAGCGGGGTATCTCCCGGTCTGGTCTCCGGACGGGACTGAGATCGCCTACGCTGACACGAGCACCAGTCATGGGGTCGGGGTCATGGATGCCGATGGCCAGAACAGACAGCTGGTGGTCCCCACTACAACCAGCCCGAATGGTGTGCACTGGTCGCCCGACGGGTCCCGCCTCGTTTATGCGAACACGGAAGGCGGCCAGTCTTATCTCGCCGTCGCTGACCGCACCGGAGCGAACGAACAAGTCCTCGGGTCAGTGTCCCTAACAGAAGGACAATACCTCTTTCCCAGGTGGGCGCCCGATGGTTCCTATATCGCCTTCGCCTTTCCGGAGGAGACCTCCCCGGGCGTGTTCGAGCCGGACATCTGGCTCATCAAGCCGGACGGCTCGGACCTGCATCGGCTGACGAACTTCCCGAATGGTGCAAGCGCCTATTACCTGGACTGGTCGCCCGACGCCAGCGAGCTGGTCGTCACCCTTTCAAAGGCTGGAGGAAGCG
>JANLRX010000023.1:0-3036 GCA_031362025.1 Chloroflexota bacterium | reverse complement strand
GCTACTTGCTACTGGCTACTCCGTTGACATCCCCCCACCGAATGTATGTTAATAACCCCGGCCCATTTGGCTGAGCGAGCGCTAAGTAAAGCGCCTCGCCGTATACAAGACACGGAGGTCCCCAATTGAGTGAAGTTAGATTCGACGGGCGCGTCGCCATCGTCACCGGCGCCGGTGGCGGGCTCGGCCGTTCCCACTCCCTGCTCCTCGCATCCCGCGGCGCCAAGGTTGTCGTTAACGACCTCGGCGGTGGCCGCGACGGCGAAGGCAACCCCAGCAGCGAGATGGCCAACAAGGTCGTCGACGAGATCGTTGCCGCCGGTGGCGAAGCGATCGCCGACGCCCACGGCGTGGACACGGCCGCAGGTGGCGAAGCAATGGTCAAGGCCGCCCTCGACAAGTGGGGCAAGGTCGATATCGTCATCGCCAACGCCGGCATCCTCCGCGACCGCGCCTTCCACAACCTCACCGAAGAGGACTGGGACAAGATCTTCGCCGTGCACGTGAAGGGCTCCTTCAACGTCATCCAGCCGGCCTTCCGCATCATGCGCCAGAACAACTACGGCCGGATCATTGTCACCACCTCCAACGCCGGCCTCTACGGCAACTTCGGCCAGGGCAACTACTCCTCCGCCAAGACCGCTGTCCTCGGCCTCGCGAGCACCCTTGAGCTCGAAGGCGCGAAGTACGGCATCAAGGCCAACGTCATCGCTCCGGTCGCCGGCTCCCGCCTCACCGAGGACGTGATGCCGCCCGCCATGCTCGACAAGCTCAAGCCCGAGTTCGTCTCCCCGATGGTCGCCTACCTCTGCTCCGAGGAGTGCGAGGTCTCCGGCAACATCTTCACCGCCGGCGGTGGCTACTTTGGCCGCGCCGCGATCGTGGAGTCCAAGGGCGCGATCGTCTCGAACCCGAGCATCGAGGACATCCGCGACAACTTCAGCAAGATCAGCGACATGTCGGGCGCCGAGGAGTTCTCCAACGCCTTCGACGAAGTATCCAAGCGTCTAGCTCCCGCTACGGCGGCCACGGGGTAAGAACATGACACAGACAGCACGCAAGCAAGTCGGCCCGGACATCGTCGGCATCGAACTCCCCGCGACGGAGTTCTCGTACGAAGAGCGCGACATCATGCTCTACGCCCTCGGCATCGGCGCCAAGGAACTCGAGTTCACCTTCGAGCGCGGGCTCAAGGTGATCCCGACTTTCGCCGTGATCCCGGCCTTCCCGGCGCTCATGGGCCTCTCCGGCAACGTCGAGATCAACCCGGTCATGCTCCTCCACGGCGAGCAGGGCTTTCAGATCAAGAAGACGATCGCGCCCAGCGGCACCCTGACCACCTCCGGCGTCATCACGGGATGCTATGACAAGGGGAAGGGCGCGCTCATCACGCTCGAGACCACCACCAAGGACGCGTCGGGTGAGGTCGTCTTCACCAACACCTCCGGCATCTTCCTTCGTGGCGCTGGAGGCTTCGGCGGCGAGCGCGGGCCCGAGGCGGCCAACGCCGCGCCCGAACGCGCTCCTGACAAGACCGTCGACATGACCACGCTCGACATCCAGGCCCACATCTACCGCCTCTCCGGCGACCGCAACCCCCTGCACATCGACCCCGCGTTCGCCAAGATGGCCGGTTACGACCGCCCGATCCTCCACGGCCTCTGCAGCTTCGGGCACGTCGGCCGCGCCGTCCTCGCCGAGTACGCCGGCAACGACCCGGCGCGCCTCGTCGCCTTCAACTGCCGCTTCTCCGGCGTCGTCTACCCGGGCGACACCATCACCACCGAGATGTGGGACGAAGGCAACGGCAAGGTCCTCGTCCAGGCCAAGACCCAGGACGGCCGCGTCGTCATCAGCAACGGCGCCGCCGAAGTCCGCGCCGAGTAGCCAGTAACCAGTAGCAAGTAGCCAGAGAGAGGCCCGCGGTCGAAAGATCACGGGCCTCTTGCGTTGGCGCGACGCCACCACCACCCTCCCGTAGGGACATGCCTTCAGGCTTGTCCGCGGCCCGTCTGGCCGCAACGGGGCGGGACGGCGGGGTCGCGACCACGCAGTGCACCCACGTCCGCCATCACGTCACTCCACCTCCCGCACCCTCATCCTGAGCCCCTCGAGGGGCCTTCCCGCGTAGCGGAACCAACCAACCAGAGCCCGCCGAAGTTGCGGCCCCTCACCACCACCTCCCGTATGGACATGTCTTCAGGCTTGTCCACGGGGGCTACCGGGTTAGGCTCGCGTCCAGGACGAAATAACGCTGGTATCTCTGGGGATAGTGCATTTGACACACCCTGCTAGGGTCATTCCGGGCGGCGAGTGCAGCTAGATACGGAGTCGTCACAACTGCGGCCATCGGGGAACCCGTCGCTAAGATAGCCCCACGCAAGCCCACCAATAACGATGATGGTGAGCGCCAGATAGACGAGCCATTGCCATACGGGTAGGCCGCGTACCTTGTGAAACCAAGCGTCGCGCATGGTGCGGAGAGTATAGCAAAGCGCCAAGACGACTCGGATACAGCGGGTCTGCCAACCGGCTGAAGTCGTCTCAGCGCGAGGGTGATTGTAGCAGGACCTACGGCAAGCAGGCGTTCCGCATATTGTCGAATGCTTCACTTCGGAGGAACGTGGCGGCCTCGCTGATGGTGTCGGAGAATCTGCGCCATACGGCCTCGTCGTAGGCGACCGCCGCTTCGCAGTCGGCGGCGCTCTTTCCCTCAGGCACTCCCCAGTAGCCAACAGCAACGCCGACGCCCGTAAACACGAGCGCGGTGGCAAGGACCAGGGCGAGCACCCATCTGCGGCGCATGGTGCCGGGAGTATAGCAGGGGTGTGGTAGCATCGGGCCACCATTAAGGGAGGGTTCTCCAATGTCCGATGCGCCCGACGCCCGTGATCCATTCGCTCTGTCACCGCACTTATGGTTCGGCGTGTTGTGCGAGGGGTTTAGCACAGACGAACGCGGACGCCTTAATCTTCAGTCCGTGTTCAATCAGGTGGCCTTCTTTGATCCGCCCGAGGACTCGGGCGTCTCCCCTCA
>JANLRX010000494.1:0-7069 GCA_031362025.1 Chloroflexota bacterium | reverse complement strand
CGACCTCATCGGCGAAGTCGACCCGATCAAGGTCGCCGAAGGCCGTTACCTCTCCGACGAGCTCACCATCCACTACGGCCTCATCCCCCGCACCAACCGCGGCATCTTCTGCATCAACGAACTCCCGGACCTCGCCGAGCGCATCCAGGTCGGCCTCCTCAACATCATGGAAGAGCGCGACGTCCAGATCCGCGGCTACCGCCTGCGCCTGCCGCTCGACGTCTACGTCGTCGCCTCCGCCAACCCGGAGGACTACACGAACCGGGGCCGGATCATCACCCCGCTCAAAGACCGCTACGGCGCCCAGATCCGCACTCACTACCCCAAGAGCCCCGAGTCCGAGATCGCGATCGTCGAGCAGGAGCGCATGCACTTTGAGGACGACGGCGACCGACCGGTCAATGTCCCGCAGTACATGAAGGAGATCGTCGTCGAGATCACGCGTCTGGCCCGCCGCAGCCCGGACATCAACCAGCGCTCCGGCGTCTCCGTCCGCGCCTCAATCGCCGATTACGAGGCGCTGCTGGCCAACGCCATGCGCCGCGCCATCCGCCTCAAGGAGAACGAAGTCGTGCCGCGCGTCAGCGACCTGCCGTTCGTCCTCCCCGCCCTCACCGGCAAGATCGAGTTCGAGACCGTGGACGACGGCCGCGAAGAGCAGATCGTCGAGCGCCTGATCCAGGGCGCCGTGCTCGCCGTCTTCAACCACTACTTCTCGCTCGGCGAGCTGGAGCCTATCGTCGCGCGCTTCAAGGCTGGCTACGCCGTCGAGGTGTCCGACATGACGCCCAGCAACGATTATGTGAAGCTGGCGCACGACACCGAGGGCCTGGACCCCGCCATCGAGAAGCTCGGCGTGAAGGGCGACCCCCAGACCGCCGCCGCCGTCGAGTTCGTCCTCGAAGGCCTGCACCTGAACAAGCGCCTTAACAAGGACAAGGTCTCCGGCCGCTACCAGTACCGCGGCTAGCAAAGTGGGACCACTTCGGTATTCCATCAACGTCACACTGGACGGGTGCGTCGATCATCGGGCGGGAACGGCTGACGAAGCCATGCACCCGTCACTGGGCCGAGAGCCTCGCGCGGGCCGATGCCTGCCTCTTTGGCCGCGTAACTTACGAAATGATGGAGGCTGCGTGGCGGCCTTCGGCGACCGGAGAGAGGCCTGATTGGATGGCCGATTGGATGGAGCCATTCGCCCGGACGATCGATGCTGGCAAGAAATACGTCGTGTCGAGCACCCTCGACAGCGTCGATTGGAACGCGGAGCTCATCCGCGGGGACCTGGGGAAGGCCGTTCAACAGCTCAAGGAAGAGTCGGTCAAGGGAGTGTTCGTGGGAGGTGTCCAGCTTCCATTGGCGCTGGCGGAACTCGGGTTGATCGATGAGTACGAGTTCGTGGTGCATCCCAGACTGGCGGGCCACGGCCCGACTTTGTTCGCAGGGCTATCGACGTACGTCGATTTGAAGCTGGTTAGCCGGCTAGAGCTGGGCTCGGGCGCGGTAGCGACGCGGTATGTGCCGAAAAGGTAGCCATCGGGCTTGCTGGCCCGAGTCGGCCACATAACCCTTCAAAGTTTCCATCAACCTGAAAGTCCTCCGGCGGCCGGGTTAGAGCGATTTAATGCCTTCTCAACGTATCTTTCATGTACCCGCCCTAATCTACCGATAGAAACACGAACCCAAGCGCCCCGACCCGGCGAGCATCAGGAGGCAGTGAACAGATGAAAGTATGGAAGTACGCAGCGGCGTTCGTCGGCGGCGTGCTCGTCACGGCGGCGGTGGCCGGAGGCGTGATCGCACTCAACGAGTCATCCGATAACGGCAACAACTCGGCCGTCAGCGCCACCGAAACCGCGGGCTCGGACACCGTAAGCCAGGCCGCCCAAACAGACGGCGAGTGCATGACCGCCGCTGATATCTACGAAGAGGTACGCCCATCCGTCGTCCAGATCGGCGTCTCGAGCTCAACCGACACCCCGTTCGGGCAGCAGGAGTCGTCCGGCACGGGCTCGGGCATCGTCCTCGATGACGAGGGCCACATCCTCACTAATAACCACGTTGCTGGCGCTGCCAACACGATCGACGTGCGCTTCAGCGACGGCGATGTGGTCACGGCCACGCTCGTCAGCACCGACCCGGCGAACGACCTCGCCGTGATCAAGGTCGATCCGGCTGATCACGACCTCTCGCCAGCCACCCTCGGCGACTCGAGCGAACTGCGTGTCGGGGACCTCGTCCTCGCGCTCGGCAGCCCCTTCCAGCTCGAAGGCACGCTCACGCAGGGCATCGTCAGCGCCCTCGACCGCACCTACGCCACAGGCAACGGCACCCGCCCGATCCGCAACATGATCCAGACCGACGCGCCGATCAACCCAGGCAACTCCGGCGGTCCTCTGCTCAACTGCCAGGGCGAAGTCGTCGGCATCAACACCCTGTTAGAGAACCCCACCGGCGACGCCGTCAACGTGGGCATCGCCTTCGCGGTCTCGGTCAACACGGCGACGAGCGAGATGGACGAGTTGCTGAGCGGTGATCCCATCAGCCACCCCTGGCTTGGCATCGCGGGCGCGGACGTCACGCCGTCACTGGCCGATGAGCTGGACCTGACCGTGGACGAAGGCGCGTACATCACGCTCGTCACCAACGGCGGGCCGGCGGACGACGCGGGGCTCGTCCCCGCCGCCGCGTCCGACAGCCAGCTTGCGGGCGACGTGCCACCGTCCGGCGGCGACGTCATCATTGAAGTGGACGGTGAAGCGGTCAGCGGCATCGACGAGCTGGCCACCTACCTCGCGGAACAGAAGAGCGCCGGCGACGCCGTCGAGCTCACCGTCATCCGCGACGGCGAAGAGATAACCATCACGGCCACCCTCGCGGAGTGGCCTGACTAACAGCGGCTGCAAGCACCACAACGCGCCCGTGGAACCCCCTCCCTCGGGCGCGTTCTGCTATTTGCGGTCAATCGATGCATTTTCGACGGTCAATCAATGCGACTTGGGGCTGGTTTCGTATCTGGGGAATGATTGATAGCGGCGGTTATATCTGGGGGTCTGATTGATGGGGAGGCGTTTTTCTGTTTTCGGGGGGGGCGGAGATTCAGAATGGCCGCTTTCAGGGGGCTTTCGGCTGATTGAGCGTCCAACAAAGCCTTGGGCCGGGCGTTCAATCAGAGGGAGCGGACAAGGTGGGTGGATTTAGGTGTTAAGGGGCTGGTTTCAGAATAGCGGAATGGAGTGCGATCTCGAAGGGGGAAACGGCAGCGCGGCGGGTAAGCGAGGAGGCGGGGTCGTGTTGGGGAGGCACGCTTCGACGTTCGATTCCTCAGTCTTCGCTGGTGTTCGACGACGGCCCTTCGATCCCTCAGGGTGAGCGGGAGGGGTTGGCGGAGGTGGGTCTGCGCATACCCAGGAACATCTCCTGCTGGCCCGGTTCGAGGTCCGAAAGCTCCAGCGGCAGCAGCTTCGCCTCGAACCCGGCCTCGTCCAGCAGCCGCAGCCAGGTCGCGCGATCGAACAGACCTTCGATGTGCCGGTCTCGCTCGACGGTGACCGAGCCATCCGGCTCCCGCATCACGTAAGCGTAGTCCGCCGTGTACTCGCCGTCGTCCGGATCCGGGTCCCAGACCCACTCCAGGTAGCGGAGCGCCCGGCCGTCGTCGCCGTCGAACCCACCGTGGTCGGTGCCTACGCGAAACGTCTCGCGCGTGTAGTCCGGCACGAAGAGCGCTGCGCCGCCCGGCTTGCAGTGCACCGCGGCGGTCGCGATCGCTTGCCGGAGGTCACCCTCAGTGCACATGTAGGCGACAGCGTCGTGAATGAACACCGCATCGAACGTCCGGCCCAAGCGCACCGTCCGCATGTCGCCGAGAACGTGCTCGCATTCCGGGTTGATCGTCGCGCTTAGCTCCAGCATCTCTGGTGATAGATCGGTGAGCGTCAGGGAGTAGTGCGCCTTCATGTGCGAGGCGTTGTTGCCGCCCCCGCTGCCCAGCTCCAGCACCTCGCGCGGCGAGCAGGCTTCATCAAGCAAGCGTGTGTAGACACTCGCCTCTTCGGCGTACTCCTCCGGCGACGTGATCAGGTGGAACCAGCGCGCCAGCTCGGCGTACATCTTCGGCCGGTCCTGGGTCATGGGGTTATTTTAGAGGGTGCGGGGGGTGGGGGGTGGGGTTGGGGGGTTGGACGAGCGCGGTACCGAGAGCGCGGCGTGGGGGTCGTTGCGTTGGGACCTCGGGCGGGACGCGAGGCTCTGGCGTGGCGTTAGGGCGCAGCACGTGCCGGGCGGGAGGGGTTCCTGTGAAGGAGGTGTGTGCGGGGCGACATGTCGGGACGAGGGCGCGTGTGCTGCGCCCCTACGGGGACGTGGTGTGGGCGGTGTCTGTGCCAGTTCGCCCCACTGCCCCGCCGGATCCTGTTGCCACAGGATGACATTGGTGGCCCGACTAGCTTTCGATGAACTCCGCGACGATGTCCGCAAGTTCGGCGGGCTTCTCCAGCGGGATCATGTGCGCCACGTCCGCCATCTCGACGTACCGCGCGCCCGGGATCTCCGCCGCGAAAGCCTTCGCGTGATCGACGGGGATCAAGCCGTCGCGTGCGCCATGCACCACGAGCGTCGGCGAGGTGATCCGCCAGAGGCGGCCGCGCAGCTTCGGGTTGTGCAGGTACGGGTTCCAGCCGAGACGCGCCGTCGCCGCCATCGACTGCAATTGCGGCTTGATCGCCTCGAACGGGATGTTCATCCCGCCGCCCTCGGTGATCAGCTTGCTCATCTGGTTCATCAACTGCGCCACGGGGTGCTTCGCGTCGGCAAACAGATCCGCCGCCATCTCCGCGGGGGTGCGCCCGAAGATGTCCTTGATGTTTGCGCCCGGGATGTAGAGCCCGGCCGAGTTCACCAGCACCAGCTTCGAGACGCGTTCCGGGTATCGGGTCGCCAGTTCGGCGGACATCCACCCGCCCAGCGAGAGGCCCATGACGTTCTGGGGACCGGTCAGGCCCAAACGGTCGAACAGGTCGAGGAGGTGGAACACGGCGTCCTCCATCCCGTCGATCTGCTCGATCCCTTCCGACTCCCCGAAACCGGGGAACATCGGCGCGATCACCGAGAAGTGGCGCGCCAGCTCCGGCAGCAGGGGCAAGCCCTCGCCCTCGCCGGCCGCGGAGTGCAGGTAAACCAACGGCCGACCTGAGCCGGCCTTCCGCACCTGCACCCGCCCGACTCGCGTGTCAACGAACGTTGTGTCCACGGTCGCGGTGGTCATGACGCCTCCTGCGCGGCCGCGAGAGCCGGTTGGCCGTTCGAGAACCGTGCGTGCAGCTTCGGCATCACGTCGCGGGCGAACAGCTCGAGGTTCTTGCGGGTGAGGTTGGCCGGCAGCGTGCCGAGCTGGAAGAGGCCCAGCAGGTTGCCCGTGCCCAGGCGTTCGAGGTTCCGTTCGAGCTTCTCCAGCACAGTCGCTGGAGAGCCGACGATCGCGTACTGGCCAGCCTCGACTTCGTCCCACGTCTTCAGGCTCGACACGAAAGACCCGGCGCCCTTCAGAATGTTCTCGATCGAGCGCATAGTCGTGTATCCCGGCGGCGAGATGTTGATCCCCGGCAGCAGCCGCTGCACGAAGTACCAGAAGTGCTGCTCGTACTCCGCGCGCGCCTGTTCGTCCGTCTCGGCGACGTAGATCGGCGTCAGCCATCCCTGCTGCAGCGGATCCGGCGAGTAGCCCTCGCGCTCGCACGCCTCGCGGAACTGCTTGAAGGTCCGTTCGAAGACGTCGATGTGGAAGTACGGGATGCCCATGTAGGCGTAGTGGTGCTTGGCGACGAACTCCATCGTCTCAAGCGAGCCGACGCCCGGGATCCAGACCTCCGGGTGCGGCTTCTGCAGCGGTCGCGGCCACGTGTTCAGGAACCGGAGCTGGTAGTGCTTGCCGATGTACTCGGTCGGGCCCGGCTCCGTCCACGCCTTGATGATGATGTCGTGCGCCTCGTAGAAGCGCTCGCGGGCGTGCGCCGGGTTGATCGAGAACGAGTAGTACTCCGGCCCGCCGCCGACCACGAACCCCGCGATCAGCCGCCCGCCCGAGATGTTGTCGATCATCGCGAACTCTTCCGCCACGCGCGTCGGTGGGTTGTACAACGGCAGCGCGTTGCCGACGACGGCGATCTTCACGCGCTTCGTCTGCCGCGCCAGGATCGCCGCCATGAGGTTCGGCGAGGGCATGATCCCGTAAGCGTTCTGGTGGTGCTCGTTCACGCACACGCCGTCAAACCCCAACTCCTCCGAGTACACGAGTTCATCCAGGTACCGGTTGTAAAGCTTGTTGCCCAACTCCGCGTCGTACAGCTCGTTCGGGCAGGTCACCCAGGACGGCCCGGTGTAGTCGTCCGGCAGGCCGGTGTACGGCATCAGGTGGAAGTTGAATATCCGCATGTTGTTCTCCGTCTAGGTGACTGCGCAGTCACCGCGATAGCAGCGCGAATTCTAACAACAACACGCCCCGATTGAAAGAGACCCGTAAATATGGGAATATGGGTGCATGAAGACGACTGTTGAATTGCCTGATGACGTCCTCCGGGAAGCTAAGGTCAAGGCGGCCCGCCGAGGAATTCCGCTGCGCAAATTTTTCACCGAAGCTGTAGTCGAGAAGATCGCGCGCGAACCCCTTCCGACCGATCACTCCATGAAGAAGGAGTGGCCAGTCGCGCCACCAAACGTACCGAAGGCTGAACTCCGGCGGATTCACGCCGAGATCGAAGCTGACTCCGAGCGGCTCGACTTCGACGACGACGAGTGATCCTCGATACAAACGCTGTCGCCGCATGGGCGGATGGGGATCGCAAGGTTTTAGACGCGTTTCCCTGGGACGGATTCATCGAAATTCCCGTGATCGTCATCGGTGAGTATACCGGCGGTCTCAAGCAGTCCAGGATTCAAGCCAGCCTTGAAGAGTGGCTCGACGCAGTTCTGTCGTCGGTGAGCGTTGTTGTACTACCCGTTACATTCGCCACTGCGCAGTGGTATGGGGAAATCAAGGGCGCTCTGGCCAGGAAGGGCCGCCCGATCCCAC
>JANLRX010000485.1:0-6365 GCA_031362025.1 Chloroflexota bacterium | reverse complement strand
CATCATCGCCCGCGCCCACTCCGGCGATCTTGGCGCCTTCAACGTGCTCGTGGAGCGCTACCAGACCGGCGTCTACAACCTCTGCCTGCGCATGCTCTCTTCACCCCAACCGGCGGAAGACGCCACGCAAGAAGCGTTCATCAACGCCTATCGCCACCTCGATAGCTTCCGCGGCGGGTCGTTCCGGTCCTGGCTCTACCGCATCGCCACCAACGCCTGCTACGACGAGATGCGCCGCCGCAAGCACCGCACCCACGTCTCGCTCGACGAACCTTTCGGCGAAGACGAACGCCCTCACGACGTCCCCAGCGACGCTCCGTCGATGGACGAACACGCCGAGACCGTCGAGCTTCACGCCACCCTGGAGGCCGCGCTCGCCCGGCTGCCGGAGGACCAGCGCCTCGCGATCATCCTTTGTGATGTTCAGGGCCTCGACTACGCCGAAATCGCTGTCGTCATGCGCTGCTCGCTTGGCACCGTCAAGTCCCGGATCAACCGCGGCCGGCTCCGGCTCCGCGCCTTCCTCCTTGAGCGCGAGGAACTTTTGCCCAACCGATTCCGTCAAACAGGTGAACACAAATGAGCCCACTATCCTTCTTCGCACGACACCCGCGCGGCGATCTCTCGGCGTACATCGACGAGCAGCTCTCGCCCTCCCGGCGCCTCACGGTGGAATCCCACCTCGAGCGCTGCGACTCCTGCCGCACTGAAATCGCCGCCCTGAACGAGGCCCGCGCCGTGCTGGCATCGCTCCCGCAGGCATCCGCGCCGCGGTCGTTCGCGCTCACCCCGCAGCAGGTTGCCGGGCCCGCCCGCCAGCGCCCGCCCGAGCGCGTCGCGCCGACCTTCTTCGGAATGCGGCTGGCCAGCGGCTTCGCGGCCGCCTCACTCGCTGTACTCCTCGTCCTCGACGTGGGGGGCGGCACAAGCAACGATTCCGGCGGCGACGACTCTGCACCCGCGATGGAGCTCGCCGCCAGCGCCCTTGACCAAGACCGCGCTTCCTCCGGAGACGCCGCACCCGAAGCAGGGGACGATGCCGCGGCGACAAGCGCGCCTACTGATTCGTCCCTGCAAGTGCTCGGAACGCCTACCCCTGCCGGTGCGGGTGGAGGCGTAGGCGGCGTTGGCTCTGGTGGCGGCGTTGGCGGCAGCGCCCCCACCCCTCCGGCCGGGGACGTAGCGTCCCCCACCACCGATGATGGGACCGACCGCGACGACACCGTGACCGTAACGCCAACGTTCGAATACGGCGGCGACATGGCGACCGAGCCGCCCGTGGTCGGCGCGTTGCCCACCACTAACGACGATGGCGCGTACGACTCCACTGGCGAACAGATGGGGCTTACGAACGCTGACACACTGGCCAATAAGGGCTTTACCGACGACAATAGCGACGGTTTGAGTGCGCTACAGATCGCCGAAATCGTCCTCGCGGCCACGCTTGCCGTCGCCGTGGCTGGCGGCTTCTTCCTGCCCCTCGCACTCCGGAGAAACCGTTGATTCGGAGCGCCGTCCTGGCGCTCGCCGCGCTCGCCCTCTTCCTTGCCGCCTGTGGTGGTGACGACGACGACGGCCGCGTCCCCGACGACCACGACGACGACACCACCCCGGCGCCAGCCACCATCCAGGAGGTGCCCAGCACGTTTCCCCGCGGTCTGACCAACGTCAATCCATTGCATGAGGCTTCCGTCACCGCCGCTTCCGTCGGCGAAGGCCTGACCGGCATCTGCATCACCTACGACCTCCTCGCAGGCGAAGGTCTCGGCGACGACCCCGGCGCCGTCACCGAACTCCTCCTCAACCAGGAGAACATCACCGACTCTCTTGAGTGGGTCACCACTGACGACGTTCCGACTTCCGAGGCGAGCGGCTGCTACAACCCACCCAGCCCCCTTGCGCCCGGTATTACCGCCATGCGCCTCCGCTACACGGACCTCACCGGCCGCCAGTTCGAATACACCTGGCAGTTCACAGTCACAGCGTAAACACCGAAAGGCGGCTGTCATCCTGCGCGCCACCCATCCCGCTGTTGCGCCCGCTTCTACACCCACACCCTCTGGCTTCTTGCTACCGGCTACTTGCTACTGGCACTGGCTACTGGCTACTCCCCCCGAAGGAACCTTTTTCTCTCATCCGCCGTTAATCTGACACATGAAACTCGTTCAAGGAGGGGTATCCCCATGAAACGGTTCGCATTTTCCGGCGCATTACTCGTCCTCATCGCACTTTCCCTCGCCTTCGCTGCCTGCGGCGATGACAAGGACAATAACCAGGATCCCACACCATCCGACGGGACAACCGCCGAGATCGAGGTAGACCCCAACATCCGCACCTCCAAGGGCCTTACCGTCTCTGCCGTCAACGCCGGCTTCGGCAACGGCGGCGGCACCGGCGGCAACTTCGACGACAGCGCGCGAGCCGGATCCGCGCAAGGACTTTCGGGTGGCGGACCCGCGTCTGCCGGCAACCTCATGGCCGCGCCCCAGTACGGCGGCGACTCCGCCAAGAGCAGCGGCGGCGGGAACGCCCAGGCTGCGGAGAGCGGCGGCGGGCTTACCGTCACCGGCTACGGCACAGCCACGGCGCCTGCTGACAGCGCGATCATCGAGTTCTACTTCAACACCAACAACAACTACGGCTATGGAACGCCGTCGCCCGGTACTCCCATCACCGAGGAGACGCTGCAGCCCATCGCCGACGCCCTCGTCGCCATCGGGGTCGCCGCGGAAGACATCGAGTTCGTCTCCCAGGGTTACTACGACGCGTACTACTCCTCCGGAAGCATCCGCGCCATCGCCCGGGATGTGACCGCCGCCGAAGCGATCGCCCAGGCCGTTGGCGACGCCTCCGGCAGCCTTGGCAACAACATCACGTTATCCAGCACTAACATCACCTACACACTCGAAGACTGCGAAGCCCTCGAAGCGGCCGCCACCCGCACCGCCGCCGAAGACGCCGCCGACAACGCGGACCGTCTCGCCGGCGCCCTCGGCCTCAGCGCCGGCAGCATCACCGCCGCGTCTGACTACTCCTACCCCTGGTACTACCCCTACTTCGGCGAGCAGACCTGCGGCAGCTCCTACTACGGCCCGATCGTCTACTACGCTGCCGACGGCGCCACCGGGGCCATCGACGACCAGCCGAAGGAAGTCCAGGTCTTCGCCAACATCAACGTCACATACGCCATCCGCTAACAGCCGCACATGCTCGGAGAGACGTTCCGCAGGGGCGTCTCTCCGGGCGCCACCCTGGCGCTCGTCATCCTGCGCAGTACACCACCACGAGCGCGGGCCCTTGGCCCTCCGACCGCAGGACCCGGCGGGGATGCAACACCCCGCCGCGGACATCCCGGAGTGCACTCCCACCCCGTTCCGCTCTTGGTGAGGGACTCGGAGCACCAATATTTCCCCAACCCAGCCAAACACCCGCACTTCACCAGTCACTATTCACAATTCAGTCTCGTCGTACACTCGGACAGGAACTTTTCCGGAACTCCCACCGTCTACCTCCCAGACAACTGAAATACCAAGGAGGCTCACAACATGAAACGGTTCGCGCTCGGAGGCACCTTCATCACCCTGCTCGCGCTCTCTCTCGCCTTCGCCGCATGTGGCGGAGACGATGACGACGGCGGCGACAGCACCTCAAACATCCGCACGGCGAACGGCCTGGCAGTCGCCAACCTCGTCGCCGAACTGAACGGCGGCAACCTCAACGCAGGCGTCGGCAGCGACGGTCTCGCCGCACCCGCAGCCTCCGATGAGGACGCACTGCTCGGCGACATCGCCGCGCGCAGTTCCTCGGGCGATGGCACCAGCATGGACAGCATCGGCTACGGCCCCGCCTTCCAGACCGCTGGCGGTGTGGGAATCAGCGCCATCGGCTACGGCTCTGCCACCGCGGACGCCGACAGCGCCATCCTCGAGTTCTACTTCTACAACTACGGCCCGGCCATCCCGACCGAGCCGGGAGTCGAGCCCGCTCCCCCGGACGCCAGTGGCTCATCCGGTAACAGCGGCAGCTCCGACACCCCGGTCACCAACGCCGACATCGACAAGCCGATCCAGCAGGGCGAAGTCGCCCCAATCACCGAGGCCGACCTGCAGCCCGTGATTGACGCTCTCAACGCCGCTGGCGCCACGGATGTCGAGTTCATCGGTCAGACCTACTACGACGTTTACTCCTCCAGTGCCACGATCCGCGCCACTGTCGCCAACCTCGACAGCGTGGATGCCGTCGTTCAGGCCGGCGCTGACGCCGCCGCCAACCTCGGGAACATCCAGTTCTCGGGTAACAACGTCTCGTACACCATCAATGACTGTGCCGCCCTCGAGCGCGCCGCCATGGAAGCTGCGGTCGAAGACGCCAAGGCCCGCGCCGAAATCCTCGCCGACGTCCTCGGCACCACGATCGGCAGCGTCATCGGCGCATCCGACTCCTCGTACACCCCCTACGGCGGCAGCTCCTGCTCATCCGGCTACTACGGCCCGTACCCGGTGGACGCCCGCGGAGGCTTCATCGAAGGCGGTTCAAGCGGAGTAGTCGTCTACTCGCAGGTCGCTGTAACCTACGCCATCCCCTAGCACAAAACCCAGTCCGACCGTCCGGGGGCCGCTCTCGCAAGGGAGCGGCCCCCGTTCTTGCGCTCGCCCTTCACCCTTCACCCCCAACCCGTAACCCCGTACCCTTGTCTCATGACCGTCCTCAGCGACCGCACCATCAAGGAAGAGCTCGCCGCCGGCCGACTAGGCATCGACCCGCTCGATCCCGATGCCATCCAGCCCGCCTCCGTCGACCTCCGCCTCGACCGCACGTTCCGCATCTTCCGCGTCACGAGCCGCCCCTACGTCGATGTCCACCAGCCGATGGACGACCTTACCGAGCTCGTCGAGATCAGCGGCAAAGAGCCGTTCATCATCCACCCCGGCACCTTCTGCCTCGGCGCGACGCTGGAGAACATCACGATCCCGAACGACATCGTCGCCCGCGTGGACGGCAAGTCATCGCTCGGGCGCCTCGGGCTCCTCGTTCACGCTACCGCCGGGTACGTCGATCCCGGCTGGAACGGCAAGCTGACCCTCGAGCTCTCCAACCAGTCGCAGATGCCGATCGCCCTCTACTACAAGATGCGCATCGCCCAGATCAGCTTCCTGCGCCTCACCACCGAAGTCGACCGGCCCTACGGCAGCGCCTCTCTCGGCTCCAAGTACCAGGACCAGACCGGCCCCACGCCGTCCCGCATCTCCCGCGAATTCTTCCGCAAGGACGATCCCCGCGGCACCAAGCCGAAGAAGAAGAAAAGCTAGCTAACCCGCCTTCACCACCCCCAACGTCACCTCGCTCCCCTCCACCTTCACGGCCTCACTTGCCGCACCCTCGGGTGCCACGCCCTCGCGCAGCTCGTCCGCCAGCGTCTCCTCGCGCACGTAGTCCCCGAAGCGTGAGAACACGTCGGAGAGCCGGTCGAGGCCGGCGTAGTACACCACGATCCGGTCACTGATCTCCAGGCCCGCCGCCTTGCGCAGGTTCTGGATCCGGTGCACCAGCTCCCGCGCCAGCCCCTCGTCTGCCAGTTCCGGGGTCAGGCGCGTGTCCACTGCCACCGCGTACCCCGCATCGTCCGTCGCGATCGAGTGCCCTTCGCCCGCGACAGCCAGCAGGTCGTCAGGAATCGTCACCGCGTTCGCTCCGGCGAACTGCTCCGCCATCGACACCACCCGCAGCGCGCGCACGTTCGTCTCGTCGAGCACCTGCCCGGCCAGCTTCTCAAGCGCCTCCCGCTGCTCCTTCGTCTGCACAAACGCCGTCGCCGACGCCAGCGGCTGCCGCACCTTCAGCGAGCCCTTCTGCCGCGCGGCCCGGGCCAGGCTGACAACGCGCATCACCAAGCGTGTGTCGTCCATCAGCTTCTGGTCCACGAGCGATTCGTCCGCCTCCGGCCACTCCGCGAGGTGCACGCTTTCCGGCGCTTCCCGGTCGACCGTTGTCACGAGGTTCCGGTACACCGACTCCGCGATGAACGGCGTGTACGGCGCGAGCAGTTTCGCCACTGTCACCAGGCAGGTGTACAGCGTCTGGAACGCCGCGATCTTGTCGTCGTCCATCTCGCCGACCCAGAACCGCCGCCGGCTCTGCCGCACGTACCAGTTCGAAAGGTCGTCCACAAAGTCCTGGATCGCCCGGCCCGATGACGTCGGGTCGTACCCGTCGAGGCCGTCTGTCACCTTCCGCAACAGCACGTTCAGTTCCGAGATGATCCAACGATCGAGATCGCGGAGTTTACCCTGAGGAGCCGGTGTGTCGGCGCCAGCCGACTTACCGGCGTCTCGAAGGGTCGGGTCGAAGTCGTCGAGGTTCGCGTA
>JANLRX010000472.1:0-11792 GCA_031362025.1 Chloroflexota bacterium | reverse complement strand
GCCGCCGCCGCCGCATCGCGCTCGGCAGCGGGACCCAGCCCGCGGACGTCAACCGCGTGATCAAGCAGTTCAGAGAAGCCAAGAAGATAATGCAGCAGATCAGCTCCGGCCAAGGACCCAAGATTGGTGCGCTCCTCCGGTAGCCGATGATGATGACACAATTCAACGGAGGTACACCTTGCTTCGCATTCGACTAACACGGGTCGGTAAGAGAAAGCAGCCCGCTTACCGGCTCGTCGTCACAGACAAGCGCAACCCGCGCGACGGCGCCCACCTGGAGATCGTCGGTCACTACAACCCGCTGACGAACCCGGCCACGATCACGCTCAAGGAAGAGCGTCTGATCCACTGGCTACAGCACGGCGCCCAGCCCTCGGAGACAGCCGCCAAGATCCTCACCAAGGCCGGGATCATGGAAATGGCTGGCCGCGCACCCTTCGTCTATAAGGGCAAAGATGTCGCGCCTGTCGACAAGAAGGCAAAGAAGGGCGGCGACGAGGCTCCCGCACCTGTGGCGTCCGCCGCACCGGCGGCCGTGGCTGTAGCGGAAGCGCCTGCCGCCGAAGCAGAAGCCACCCCCGAGCCAGAAGCTGCGGCCGAGCCCGAAACCCCCGCCGACGACGCGCCGGCCGCGGAGGCCGAAGCCGCAGAATAGCCTGGAGTCTTGCTTTGAAAGAACTCATAGAGTACATGGCCAAGGCAATCGTCGATAACCCCGACGCGGTTGTCGTTACGGAAGAGCAGACGGACGAGCAGATCATCTACCACCTCAGGGTCGCGGACGACGATATGGGGCGGGTGATCGGCAAGCAGGGCCGCATCGCCAACGCTATGCGCACCCTGCTCAAAGTAGCGGCGATCCGCGGAGGCGCACGCGCCGTGCTGGAAATCGGCGACCGCTCTCAGTAAGGTGCCTCCGGACGACGGCGTACCGGACGGCTACGTCGCCGTCGGGCGCGTTCTCGGCGCCTGGGGCATCAAGGGCGACTTCAAGATCGAGCCGCTGGGGCCCGATAACCTCTTCCGGAAGGGCAGCGAGGTGCAGCTTTCCGGCGAACCTCACGCCATCGAACGCTCACGGAGGACGGGCCGGCTCGTCTACCTGAAGCTCGCCGGCATCGACGACCGCGACATCGCGGCGGCGTTCCGTGGGCAGTATCTCCTGATCCCGGAGGCCGAGCTGGCAGACCCCGGCGAGGGGCAGTACTTCCGCTTCAAGCTGCTTGGTCTGCAAGTGGTGACCACGGAAGGCGAGTCACTGGGCGAGATCGCTGACATCTTCTCGACGGCCAGCAACGACGTGTTCGTTGTCCGAGGCGAGCGCGGGGAGATCCTGGTCCCGGCGATCGAAGACATCGTGCAATCGATCGACGTGGAGGGCGGGCGCGTGGTGATCGAAGTGGTGCCGGGACTGCTGCCCTAGCCGCGGAATTCGGTATAATGGCTACGCGTGGGGATATAGCTCAATTGGGAGAGCGCTGCGTTCGCAATGCAGAGGTTGCGGGTTCGAGTCCCGCTATCTCCACCACTTTCTTGTCTCCCCCCGGCCCCCGTAGCTCAGAGGATAGAGCATCGGTTTCCTAAACCGAGTGTCGCAGGTTCGAGTCCTGCCGGGGGCACCATGCACCCCCCTCTTTAGCCGGAGGCTGTACTGGGCGCTGGCGTGGTTGTGACGGGTGCAGGGGTGACCTTCTGCTCACAAGTCGCGAGAGCCTGGACGAAGATTCCGTTGGTCGCCGCGATGCCCCTCAACCTCACACAAGCGCCAAACTGACGTTCGTAGGTTGAGGTGAACGGCGATTCGTCAGCGAATATCGCGTCCATGGCCGCCTTGTCCGGGACCGCGTTCAACTGGTCAAGGCGCTCCAGGCTTAGTGTCTGAAGCTGGTGACCGGTCGAGATGAACTCTGCCACTTCATCGGCGATCGGGTCTGGCGCTTCCAGCGTTTCCAGCGCGTCCAACACCGCCTGGTAGGCCTCGACGTACCCGGCATACCACAGCTTGGTCTGTTCTACGTCTTCGAATGCCTCGGGGTATAGCGCCTGCAAAGCCTGGACGTTGGCATCGCCTTCGGCCGTGATCCGGTCGAACTCGAGGAAGTATTCCTGCATCGCCTTGATTTCCGAGCCAGAAATGCGTTCGTCATCGTTCCGAAAGAGAACGAGGGCGGCGAAGAGCGCAAGTATAAGCGCCACCACAACCGCCAGCCGAAAGATCGTCGTCGTGTTGCTACCCATTAGTTCCGGCCGATTGTACCAAACCAGGTGCGAATGATCCGGACAAGGTGAAGGGGAGGTGGCCGGTACCTCCCCCTTGACTGCGCTGGCGAGGGGCATCGTCCAGGCGCAATCCACCGCGATTGTCGTGTGCCGCTAGGGCACGCAGGATTTGTTCAGCAAGTACACGTACCCGACGAGATCAAGGGTCGTCAGCCGGCTATCCCCGTTGAGGTCGAGCCTGACGGAGTACTCCGGATCGGGGGACTGGGAGTTCAGCGAGTCCACGTACCCCACGAGGTCCAGGGTGGTAGCCATCTGGTTGTCGTCCATGTCGGCTGGCCAGGCGTCGGCGCCGCTCTCGTCGTTCGATGCGCTCGTGGCCGGGCAACCATCGCCCGCCAGCGTTCCGACGAACGCCTCCGCGGAGTCGGTGTACCAGTCGCAGTCCTGGTCGAACGGCGGGACGTCCCACGCAGTCGCCACAGTTACACAGGGATCACAAGCGTCGCCAAGAGCATCACCATCGACGTTGGATTGCCCGGCGTTGGGCACAGACGGACAGTTGTCACAGGCGTTGCCCACCGGGTCGCTGTCATCGTTGGCCTGGGCGCTGTTGGTCACGCTCGGACAGTTGTCGCAGGCGTCACCAACCGGGTCGGCGTCCTGGTTGGCCTGGCCGGCGTTCGAGGTATTCGGGCAGTTGTCGCACGCGTCGTAGGTTGAGTCGCCGTCACTATTCAGCTGCACGGCGCTGGCGTTGTTCGGGCAGAAGTCGCAGATGTCGCCGAACGGGTCGCCGTCAGCATTGGCCTGGCCGGGGTTGCTCGTCGGACAGTTGTCGCACCCGTCGCCTGCGCCATCGCTGTCGGTGTCCGTCTGCGCGGCGTTGGTCACGGTCGGGCAGTTGTCGCAGGCGTTGCCGAGGGTGTCGCTGTCATCGTTCGTCTGGGCGCTGTTGGACGTCGTCGGGCAGTTGTCACAGGGATCGCCTACGCCGTCACCCTCGCCATCGGTCTGGGCGGCGTTGGTGATGCTCGGACAGTTGTCACAGCCGTTACCAAAGGCGTCGCCGTCGCTGTTCGCCTGGGACGCGTTGGCGACCACGCGACAATTGTCTGGACCGTCCTGCGTTCCGTCGGCATCTGTGTCGGCCAGGGACGGGTTCGTGCCCCAGTAGGCTTCCGCGTTGTTGGATAGGCCGTCACCATCTCCGTCCGCGGCGCAGGTACCGAGCGTGGAGCGCGGGCCTTCATCGCGAGCGACGTTGACGGCGTCAGGGTCCACGATGGCCCAGGTCATCGGCGTGCCGGCTGTGTCGCAGGAAACCACCGGCGGCGTGCCAACAGGAGCAGTCCAATTCAGCGTTAGGTTGTTGGGAGCGCAGGTCACGACTCTAGGCGAGAACGGGTCGTCCGCGTCCGGGTTGCCGCCGATTGGGCCGGCGGGGTCCGGGTTAACAGCGTCGCCGGGGAAGGCGACGATAACCCACTCGGCACCAGTCAAGCCCGCGAAGAACGGATCAGTAATTTTCCAGGTCAGGACGTTCAAGGGGAGCGGCGTGCCTGCAGTGATCAAAGGAATGACCGTCCGTGACCAGAGCTGTACGGCGGGCACGCCAGGCCTTGCCTCGAGGCTGGCTTCCACGACCGCGCGTTCGCCGTTGAGGTCGTTCGGCCAAACGGACGTGTTGGTAATGTCATCGGAGTCGTTCGAATCCACTACGTTCGGGGTGAGACCGCCCTCGCGTCCGGCGATGGTGGGGAATTGAAGGGAAACTTCACACGGCGCGGTACCGAGTGCACCGAGGCCCCCATCGAACCTGATATCGAAGTCTCCGCTGCCCACCACAGTACCGTTCGGCACCTCGGTGTCGGTGCTCCAGGTGAAGTCCGCTGGCACGAAGAATACGGGGACAGGCTTCAAGCGCACTGTCGACGGGGTAGGCGGAATCATGGCGTAGGAGACGTCCAGCGTGAACTTGCAGGGGAGGCGAACGCCGGCCTTTGCAGGGCACTCGTTGAGCGGCGTGCCCCAGGTGTCACCGAGGGTCTGGTCCAGGCGGCACTCGATCTGGAGACCGTCTTCTTCGGAGACAGCCGGCCCGGTGTTGGTGAGGGCGGAGACCATTGTGACCAGTAGCGGGTTCATGTTCTGGGTGATGCTCCCCGCCGGCGCCGGGTCGTCGCCGCAAACGCCGGTGCGGACGTGTGCGGGAACGCCGACAGCCAGGGAGTTGTTGCTGCTAACGCTGTCGCTGAAGTGCAACTCAGGGGCAACTGAGACTTCGATAGTGAGGGTATGAACGCCCAGGTCGTTGCAGATCAGCTTCCAGGTCCGCACGACCTGAATGCTGCCCGAGGCCGGTACTTCGACGTGCTCGTCGACCATATCCAGGGTTGTGCCAGAGTGGCAGTCGGCCGGTAGTGCAAGGTGCGTTGTCAGGGTGGCACCAGCGGGGCCGTGCGGGCCGTTGTTACTAACAACAACGGTGGTTTGCATGCTGAATTCGATTGAGGCATTGGGCTCCCACGAAAGCACGCCGGCTGCGGACGTTGCCACGAGGTCGGAAGTGGCCAGGATCGTCGTCGTCCCGTTAGCGCTGGCTGTGTTGTTCGCGAGGGCCGGGTCGGCCGCTCCAGGGTTGTCGACAGCCGCGCGGACCGAAGCAGACATCGAGTGGAAGGAGCCTGTCGTGCACGTCACGGCAAATGTGACGGCCGGAATGTTGACCGGACTCACGCCGACGGCCAGGTCCTGCACCGTCTGCTCGTTGCCGCCTGCCGCTGAACAGTCCGAAGGCATACTCAAAGTCACGACGGCGTCGGTGTTGACGGGCGTGTATGTGCCGGCGTTTGAAATGGTGCCGTTTACCACGGCCGAGAATGACGACGCCGCGGCCGCGCTCGCAGGGACATTGAGTGATGCGCTGAGAACGGAGACATCGGCGGGTTCAGGGCACAGTTCGCCGATCGCAAGCTGGCCCAGGTTGACGTTATCGATTGCGTATGGGTTCCCGTCTGGGTCCAACACGCTCGTGTTCGAGAGTACGAGCTGGGAAACACCGTCACCGATCGCCTGCAGCGTCAGTCGCATCAGTACGCCATCGCCTGTTTCAAAGTTCGCGCTTGCGTCTTGTACGTCGCCTCGGAAGTCGCCGTCCGTGTCCGGCACAAAGTCGCTGCTGTCAAGAATGAAGGCGGGAACCTGGCCCTTGAGCATGAAGTTGGGGTTGGCGTCCGAAACCTCTAACAGGGCGGGGTCGTATCCGAGGTTGAAACCGAACTGCGTGAGTCCCGCAGCAGGCACCTGGTCAACCACGACATCGACGGTGACGGAAGCGCCCGAGGAGACCGACCGGCATTGCTCGGTCGTCCCGATGGTCAGGGCGGTGTTCCCGGTCGGGTTAGTGTCGACGGCCACTATGTCGATCGTTGTACTGCCTGGGGCGTGATCCGCCGTTGCCGATGAGTGCGTGAGGCCCAGTAGCGTTATCAGCGCTCCAAGCCCGGCGAGTAGTAGATATCCCCTGAATGCGAGAATGTTGTCCTTCAAGTGCATGACCCCTTCTCCCTGTCCAGCTTTAACCGGCCTCTGGATAAAGTCACCCTATTTCGCATAAAGCATCCGTTTCAATAAACCGTGCGGGCCAAGCGGCTAAGCTTCGGTTTATTCGGCGCTCGATAGGCACGGTCTGTTCGCGGAGCCGTTTCGGGCGGAACTCCGGGCGAATTTCCCGAACGTCAACCGAGAGAGTGCCGAATCGCGCGCCGCTCACTCGTAACGACGACGCAAAACCTTCCGTCTAATTGCTCGCTAAGGCAAGGAGACGATAGATGCGTATTCGATACTTTCCCGCACCGAAATCTGTCCGGAGCGCCGTACTTCTCGGATTCGGAGTACTGATCGCGATCACCGCTGTGATCGTCGGTGGCGCGATGTACACCGTGACGCAGTACCAGTCTGCCAGCGCAGAAATGCAGACGCGCGCACAGCTCTCATCCGAGTTGCAGACCGCGGAAGCAAACGGTAGCGTTGCGGCGCTTCTCTTGCAGCGGTATGTGGTTATCGGCGACGAGTCGTTGATCACGGAGCTGCAGCTAAGCGCGGGGACGGCCGTCCAGTCGCTAGACCGAGCGGAGACGTTGGCCGTCAAGACTGGGGACAATACCGGGACGCTGGCGGTGGTCCGTGAACTGAGCGACGGGTCGACTGAGTTATTGGCCGGCGCCCAGCAGATCATTGGCATGCGCCAGGCCGGTGACATCGCCGGGGCATCTGCGGCCATCGACCAACTCGTGCCCCTGTTCCGCGACTTCCGCCTTCAGCTGATCGCTTCCTCGAACACGGAGCTTGCCGAAGTGGAGCGCCTGGAGCATGCAGCCAACGACGCCGGTAACCTGGCGCTGGGTCTGCTCATCGTCTCGGGTGTCCTCGGCGCGATCATCGCGCTGACGGTTGCCACGGTGATCGCCCGGATGATCATTCGCCCGCTCTCCAAGCTGGAGGACACGGCGCTGGCAGTAGCGCTGGGCGACATGAAGGCCCGGGCGCCCGTAGAAGGCCCGCGCGAACTGAAGCGCCTGGCCGAATCGCTGAACCTGATGACATCAACGGCGCACCAGCGCACCGAAGAGCTGCGGCTCTCCAATGAGGAGCTACGGCAGCGTAACCGCCAGTTGCTGGACGCGCGATACCAGGCGTCCACTGACCCGCTGACCGGCCTGTTGAACCACCGCACTTTCCATGAGCGCATCCGCTCGACGGTGGCGGACGTCCTGCGGGACGGTGGGGTGGTGTCGCTGATCATGATCGACATCGACAACTTCAAGCGCGTAAACGACTCGCTGGGGCACATGGCGGGCGACCACGTCCTGCGGGAGATCGGCTCGACGATCTGCGAGGTCGTGGGCGACCAGAACGCGTACCGCTACGGCGGAGACGAGTTCTCGATCCTGCTCCCCAACTGCGGCCGCTCCGAAGCGTTCGACTATGCAGACCGCATCTTGAAGGCCGTGAAGAACCGCGTCCGCAGCGAGGACGGCGGCCAGGCGACGATCAGCCTCGGTGTGGCGAGCTGCCCGGACATGGCCACGTCGGCTGAAGAGTTGCTCTACCGCTCAGACATGGCGCTCAACTGGGCGAAGTCTCGCGGCAAGAACCGCGTCGGAGGCTGGGACCAGATCGTCGAAGACCGGCTGGTCGGCATACCTTCGAACTACGCGATCGCAGCCGAATAGCCAGAATTAGCAACGCAAGCGGGCCGGTCGAACTGACCGGCCCGCTTTTCTACATCCCCCCTAGTCCGCATACTGAGTTTGGTGCGGTACATCTTTCTCGTCGGCCTGATCACGTTGCTGTTGGACGCCTGCGGTGGCGGTGGCGGCGATTCCGATTCGTCGCTCACGCCCACGGATGAGCCGGCCTCGACGGAAGTCACGATCAGCGCCCAGAACAACGCCTTCTCCCGGTCCCGAATCCGCGTTCCAGCGGGAGAACAGATCCTCATCGAGTTCACCAACCGTGAGGCTGCCCCACACAACATCGCGTTCTACGAGTCCGCGGCGGCAGAGGAGGAGATCTACGTCGGCTCCACTGTCCGCGGGCCAGACAACACCGTCACGTATGAGTTCGACGCGCCCGAGGAGACCGGCACCTACTTCTACCGCTGTGACGTGCACCCCATCGTGATGACCGGCGACCTCATCGTCGAGTAGTTCCCGACGGCGAACTGCTGATCCTGGACAAGGAAGGCGGCGTCTTCAGCTCATTCCGTAACGCCTAGAGCCCCGGCGATGCCCATGCTAACCTCCGCATATGCGCCAACTTGTGGCAGGACTCGCCGTCATTTTCGCGACGCTGGTCGTCATCCAGCTTTCGGGATCGGCCTCGTCGGCCCTTACTTCGACGGTCCAGGGGGACACCGACTGTAGCGGCGCAGTCGGCGAGCCGGACCTGATCCCGGTGCTGTCGCACCTCGCTGAAGTGGATGGCGGCTCTGACTGCGATGACTCCGCGCTGGACCTGAACTGCGACGGCGAAGCCGACGTTAGGGACGGCCTCGACCTGCTGTTCTACCTCGAGTCGCTTGCCTTGCCGACACCGGGACCGGGGTGCGCTGGCATCGGCTCACCGGCGCCAACTCCGGTGACGCCGACTCCGCCGACTGTCACGCCAACGGAGCCGTCGACGCCAACACCTGTCACGGAAACGCCGACAGAAGAACCAACACCCACGCCGCCGGTGTGCGACGCGGGTGTACCAACGCCAACGGTGGTGGCGACGATCGTCCCGCAACCGACGTCGGGGCCGTACACGTTGTTCAAGCTGATGGAGTGCACACACTTCGCCGTTCCCACGGACTTCACGTCGGTGCCGGGTAAGCCCGATGAGGCGCTCATCTCCACTCAGAGTGGGCTCGTCTGGCGGGTCTCGGTAAGCGGGCAGTTCCAGCCGACGGTCGCCGCTGACTTGCGGGACAAGGTGATGCGCGTCTCGGACGAGGGGCTGCTTTCGATCACCTTCCAGCCGGGTAACCCGGACTACGTCTACGTGAACTACAACACCGGCACTGCGTACGACACCAGTGTGCCGAAATCCGGCGGCCAAACGGCGGACCGCTGCGATGGCGTCCCCGCCTTCCCCAACCCACCGAATCCCAAACGCAACGTGGTCGCCCGCTTCCCGTACGACGACGACGCGGGGGTGATCGACGAGACGACGCAGAAGGTCATCATGGAACTGCGGCGCCCGCACTGCTGGCACAACGTCTCGCAACTGGCCTTTGATCCGCGTCTCGGCGAGGAGGACATCCTCTACATCGGGTCGGGAGACGGCGGCGGCATCGGAAGCCCGTACGACGATCATGTTGACCCGCTGAACAACTTGCGGGGTGTGGTCATGCGTATCCGCATCCTGCCTAACGGCAACTATGAGATCCCCGACGGAAACCCGTTCGATGATGGCGCCGGACCCAACGCCGACGAGATCTGGGCGACGGAGTTCCGTCACCCCTGGCGCCTCACGGTGAACCCGGAGAACGGCGACGTTTGGGCGGGAGACGTGGGCCAGGAGAAGTGGGAAGAAGTGAACAAGGTGGAGTCGGGCGGCAACTACGGCTGGAACAAGATGGAAGGCTACCACTGTTACCCGCCCACGACGCCACCACCATCGCAGACCCCTGGGCCCACGCCCGCCTGCAACGAGGTGGGGACGCTGCCGGTCGTGGAGTACACGCACGGAGCGGGCGGCGGCTGTGCGATCGCTGTGGGCTACGTGTACCAGGGCGCCGCGCTGCCGGAGCTTGAGGGCTGGCTGATCTACGGGGACTACTGCACCGGCCGCATCTGGGCGCTGAACGCTGATGGGCCTGGTGGGCCGATCGAGCTGAGGAACACTGACGCTGAGATCATCTCCTTCGGCCAACTGGCAGACGGTGAGCTCGTCGCGCTGGACAAGGACGGCGCGATCTATCTGCTGGTCCGAGGGCCCTAATGCTGTTCCGGTCGACGATCCTGTCCGCAGCGGTCTGGGTGGTGCTCATCTTCGCCGTGCGCGGGACCGTCGTCCCGCCGGAGTCTTGTGGTGACTCCAGCGCCGAAGCATTGGGGCAAGCCGCTCAGAACGCCGCTTCGTGGATGGCCCGCAACCAGCTGGACGACGGCCGCTACGTATACCTCTACAACCGCGACACGGATACGCAACCGGACAGCTACAACGAGGTGCGCCACGCCGGCGTAACGATGTCGCTCTACCAGGCCGCTGGCCGGATCGGCGATCCGGCTTTCATCGATGCTGCGGACGACGCGCTGGTGTTCATGCAGGACAACATGGTGCGCCGCCACGGTTGGGCCGCCTTCGATCCGAATGGCGGGAACGCCAGCCTCGGCGCCAGCGCGCTGATGTTGATCAGCCTGAACGAGCGCCGCCTGGCCACGATGGACCCGATGTACGACGACCTGATGCGGGAAGTGGCCCGTTTCATCGTCACGCTCCAGCGCGAGGACGGCGGGTTCAGCATCGCGTACTTGATGGACGAGGACCGGCCTGACCCCGTCGGCACGTCCCGCTACTATCCGGGCGAGGCGACGTGGGCTCTCGCCTTGACTCACGAAGCGCTCCCCGGCGAGGGCTGGGACGAGTACGCGCGCAAGGGGCTGCACTACATCGCCACCAAGCGCGACGACTACGAAGAAGTGAAATTCCCGCCGCTCGCCGACCAGTGGGCCGCGTACAGCCTCGCGGAGATGGTGGAGTGGGGCCTCGGGGACGACGAGATCGAGTACGCCCGGACGCTGGTCCACCGCTTCGGGCTGCTCGTGCGCACGGAATCGCAGCGAGAAGGCTCCTGGTACGGGAACTTCTTCCGCGGCGAGCAGGCCCGTGCATCGGGTGTTGGCACCTGGGCGGAAGCGCTCGCCAGCCTCTGGCGGGTGTCGATGCACGACAACCGGATGGCCGACCTCCGCGAGCCGACCCGCGACCGCGTCGTCTGCGTCGCCGGTATTCTCGCGGCGCGGCAGGTGACGCCGGAAGAAGCGGCTGACGAACCCCAGCCCGACCTTGTCGCCGACGCCTGGTTCCATGAAGGCGAGACGCGGATGGACGACCAGCAGCACGCCTTCTCGGGCATCCGCTACGCCCTCGACGCGCTGGAGAACAACCCCGTGCGGGAGCCGGTGATCGGTATCCCCAGGCCGCTCCAGTGATCGAGTTCCTGCGCGACCTTCTCGGCATCGTTGCCACCGTGGCGCCGTTCGGGGCGCTGCCCGTGTTCCTCGCGTATCAGCGGCGGGATGACGTGGGGGACGCGCGGCTGCTCTACGCGGCGATGCCCATAGCCTCCGCGCTGCTCGCCATCGCCGCGCTGCTCTCGGACCCGTTCCTCGACTTGATCGCCGTCTCCGGGTCGACGTTCCAGCTGGCGGCCGCCGTGTTCATGGTCCCGCTCGCGGCGCGGCTGGTCATCACCGGCACCTCGGTCCCCTTGCCGCGGCACCTGGACGACATTCCGTCACGGGCCTGGCTCTTCCCGCTGGCGTTCCCGCTGCTCGCCAGCCCGACGTCGATCATCGCGTCTATCTCGTACGCGGCCCGATATGACGAGGGACGTACCATCGCTGCCGCGGCCGTTGTGCTGGCCGTCACGGCTGCACTGGTGTGGCTTGGGCCAAGGTTAGAGGCCCGCGTCCGCGCCTCTGGCATTTCCGCGCTTGGCCACGTGTCCGGGATCGTCCTGCTCGCAGTGGCGTTCGAGCACGCGATCGACGGCATCCGCAGCGTTTAGTAGCCCAGCGTCGAATGCAGGATCAGCCGCGCGGCGACGATCGCGAGCGACGCGCCGAGCAGCCGCAACACCATCCGATGCTTGATCCGCTGAGCCATGAACGCCCCGACCTGAGCCCCCGGCACAGCGCCAATCGCCAGCGCGATCGCCCGCGTTAGTTGGTCGCCGCGGAGCGCGCCTTCGATGAGATGTACGCCTGACCCGCCGCCGGCCATGAACGCCAGCACGAACTGCGACGTGGCCACCGCGAACGGCACCGGGATGTGGAGCAGGATCACCATCGCGGGGA
>JANLRX010000468.1:0-4920 GCA_031362025.1 Chloroflexota bacterium | reverse complement strand
AGGGCCGCTCGTTGGAGCGGCCCTTTCGTTTACCTGGTGTGCCTTAGCGGCGGCGCACGGCGGCGTATGCGAGCGTCGCAGAGCCAGCGATCATCGCGACGCCCAGGGCGGCCAGCATGGCGAGCCAGAGGTTGGAGGCGTCTTCGGAGAGCGGGCCACCAGTGCGGCTCGGACCGGAGGGTTGGGCGACGGGTACGGCCGTTGGGCCGGGGGTTGAGCCGGGTACGGTCGGGGCGGGAGTCGGCGTTGGGGTAGGGGCGGCGGAGACGTTGATGACCCCGAACATGTCTGATGGGTGGAAGGCGCAGTAGTAGTCGAAGCTGCCGACATCGCTGAAGGTGTGGGCGAACGTCTGGCCCTGTTCGAGCGAGCTTGAGTCGAAGCCACCGGCGATCGGGCACGAAGTGTGGCCGGTGTTGCATTGGGTCACGGTGTGGAAGCCCCCGGAGACGGACCAGGTGACGGTGTCGCCGGCGGTGATGTTCGTGGTGCAGGTGCCGCCTTCGGACGCCTTGCTACAGAAGTAGTTGTTGCCGACGTCGACGGTGGTGTCGGCGGATGCGTTGTTTGCGGTGAATGAGAACGCTGCGAAGCTGACGAGGGCGATGCCCAGGGCGGCGCAGGTGACGACTATACGCAAGGTGACCTCCTCCAGGTTGCTAACAGGTCATACGTTACCCGAGGAGGTACGGTTTGTGCACGCCGGTTTGGGGTTAAAAAAGCAAGAGAGGCAGCCCGCCCCAGACTGCCTCTCTTTATCCGCCCTATTTCAGGCGGACCAGAAGGAGGTCGCCCCTCAAATAGTCTTGTATTGTCCGGTAAAACGTTGGGCCTTCTGTAAAGGTTAACCCGTTTGTACCGTTTACTCTGTTGTTGCCGGATTATGGACTATCATTTCCGGTATTGTACTTATAAGACGGCGAAGGACGGCTGTTGTTACACGCCGCATATAATGAAACCGCCAGAGCATGCGCCAGTTATAGCGCGACGGGGAGAACAGAAGCTGATGGACACGACCCAGGAGCCAGCGACAAGTGCCATCAACCAGCCCAGGGATGGAAGCGGTATCAGGGGACTATACTGCACTGCGAACCACACGCAGGTCCGGGTCGAGGGTTACGATGAGGCCCTGATCCGGAAGGCCCTTGCCGATAGCACGGGAGTGCTCTGGCTCGACGTATACGTTGACGGGCCGGAAGATGGCCGCGTGCTCTCTGAGGTGTTTAACTTTCATCCGCTGGCGATCGAGGACGCCGTAGAGCCGCGCATCGATCCGCCAAAGATCGACGATCACGGGGAGTACGTCTTTATTGTCCTCAACGCACTGACCCGCTACGAACCCGGCACCGAGCTGGAGACGGCGGAAGCGGACTTTTTCCTCGGATCGAACTACGTGGTGTCGGTCCACCGCGAGCAGATTCCGGCGCTGGACTTCTATTTCGATAGGGCGCAGCGAGACGAAACGATCCTCTTGCATCGCGCGGACTGGGTGCTGCACGGCATTCTTGACGCGATTGTGGACGAGTACCTGCCGATCGTGGACGCGGTGGATGAGACGATCGATAAGATCGAGGAGCGGCTCCTGGACCAACCCGACCGAAGCCTGCTGCAACAGATCCTGTTGTCGAAACGGAATAGCCTCCGCCTTCGGCGGGCGACTGCGCCCCAGCGGGAGATCTTGAACCGGCTGGCTCGCGGAGAGTTTCCGAAGGTGATTGCGGCCGACACGTCGATTTACTTCCGGGACGTGTACGACCACCTGGTACGGATCGAATACTTGGTGGAAGCGGTACGAGACCTTGCGGACGGCGCGCTACAGACGTATCTATCAGTCGTATCTAACCGGCTGAACGAGGTGATGAAGGTGCTGACGGCGGCGGCCACGATCTTCCTGCCGCTGACGCTGGTATCTGGTGTCTACGGTATGAACTTCGACCAGAACCAGTTTCCGCCGTTTGATTCTTCGTGGGGCTTTCCGGCTGTCGTTGCGGGGATGATCGCACTGGCGGTGAGCATGCTGATGTTCTTTAAAGTGCGTCGGTGGTTGTAGACGCCGCGGCGCCGCTGTCGTTCTGACCCGGCGCCAGGACGGGATACGGCACCTTGATGCCGGCAGAGAGAAACGCTTCGGATAGCCTTTGGCGCAGTTCGCCTGCCGCTTCCCAGCGTGCTGTTGGCCGGGTGCGGGCGGTGACGCGGATAGTCATGCCGTCGTCGCCGATGGATTCCAGGCGGAGCATTCGCGGGCCGTCGAGGAAGATGTCGCGGGCTTCGGGGTTGGCCTGGACCTGGGCGCGGATGTCTTCGATGACCTGACGGACCCTGGCGAGGTCTTCGCCGACACTGACGCGCACGTCGAGGTTCACCTGGGCGTAGTCGCGGGTATGGTTGGCGACGACGGTGATGCTGCCGTTGGGGACGGAGTGCACCACGCCGTCGTTGTCTCGGAGGACGGTGCGGCGGAGGGTGATCGTTTCGACGGTGCCGGTGACGCCGGCGATTGTGACGACGTCGCCGGTGCGGTACTGGTCCTCGGCGAGGAGGAACATGCCGTTGATGCCGTCCCGGACGAGCTGCTGGGAACCGAGGGCAAGGGCCAGGCCGGAGATGCCGAGGCCGGTGACGATCGCGGTGATGTTGACGCCGAACTCCGGGAGGACGGTGATGATGGCGATGAGGATGAGCGCCAGCCGGGCTGTGCGGTCGACGACGGCGATGATGGTGTCGGCGCGCGCTTCCATCTCGGCGTCCGGCGGGTGGGCGCTGCGCATCATGGCAGCACGGGCGATGCGTGGGAACAGGGCCCGGAAGAGGACGTAGGCGATGAGCACGAAGACCAGGCTGATCGCGATGTCGGAGCCGTGGTCGTCCAGCCAGTCCTGAATGTCGTCCCAGTTGCTGCGGAGTAGTGGTAGCACTGCCCGTAGCCTAAGAAAAGCGGCGGTCGGTGGCAAACCCCGATATACTGCGGGTCATGAACCTGATTCACCGCTGGTACTGCAAGTCGGACGGCTGGAAGAAGATCGTGCGGGAGTTCATGATGCCCTCGCTCGCCAAGAACAACGAGTTTGGGGACAACGTGCTGGAGATTGGGCCGGGGCCCGGCCTGACGACCGACTGGATGCGGGAACACGTGCCGGCGCTGACAGCGATCGAGATCGACCACAAGCTGGCGGAAGCGCTGAAGGTGCGGATGGAAGGCACGAACGTGACGGTGGTGGAGGGCGATGCGACGAAGATGCCCTTCCCTGCGGACTCGTTCACGGGCGCGATCTCGATGACGATGCTGCACCACGTGCCGACGCCAGGGTTGCAGGACAAGCTGTTCGCGGAGGCGTTTCGGGTGCTGAAGCCGGGCGCGACGTTCGCCGGGTCGGACAGCCGGACTTCGCTACGCTGGCGGCTGTTTCACGTGATGGACACGTGCGTGGCCGTCGATCCGGTGGGTTTGCCGAAGCGCTTGGAGACGGCAGGCTTCAGCGACGTCTACGTGGACAGCAACGAAAACAGCGTCTGGTTCAGCGCGAAGAAGCGCTAGAGCGAGCCGTAGATGGCGTCGACCATGGGCTTCCACCGCGGGTCGATCATGTCCGGCGGCATTAGCATCCGGTTCATGACGTACCCGATGCCGATGCCGACTTCCGGATCTGCGTAGCCGAACGAGCCACCCATCCCGGCGTGTCCAAAGAGTGAGCCCGTTGGGCTGATCTGGAACTCCGGGATGTCGAGGTGGTAGCCGAGGCCGAAGCGCATGGGCATTAACAAGATCTCGTCCTGGCCGTACGACTGCTCAGTGCGCGCCACGTCGATCTGCTCGGGGCTGAGGACGCGATAGCCGTCGATCTCGCCGCCGTTGCCGAGGGCCCCGTACATCTTCGCGAGAGAGCGGGCGTCGCTGTGGCCGTTGACGGCTGGAAGCTCGGCAGCGCGCCACTCGCGCCTGTTCATGTACTGGGGGTCGATGAGGGGCGTCGGGGTGATCCAGAATGACTTAAAGGTGAGCGAGGTCGGGTCCATGAAGGCCTTGGCGGTGGGGTTGTTGGGATCGATACCGTCGAGTCCGGCCGGGATCATCTCGGCGCAGCGATCGTCGAGGTCCGGCCCGAAGCTGATGTAGGTCTCCATCCCCAGCGGCTCGCCGATCTCCTTTGCGGAAGAACTCGCCGACGGTCATGCCGGAGATGCGGCGGATGACCTCGCCGACGAGGGTGCCAAACGTGAGGGCGTGGTAACCGAACTTCGTGCCGGGCTCCCACCAGGGCTGCTGGATGGCGAGCGCGTAACGAAGGATCTCCCAGCGGTAACCGTCGTCGACGTTAATCAGAGCGCTCACGGCGGAAAGACCGGCGCGATGGGAGAGCAAGTAGCGGACGGGGAGGTCCTCTTTGCCGGCCTGGGCGAACTCCGGCCAGTACTTCGCGACCGGCGCGTCGATGTCGAGGAGGCCCTGGTCGACGAGGCGGTGGGCGCAGGTGGCGGTCAGGCCCTTGGTGGTGGAGTAGACGTTGACAATGGTGTCCTCGAGCCACGGCCGGGTGCGCTGGGCGTCGGCATAGCCACCCCAGAGATCGACGACAGTTTCGCCGCGGACGACGAGGGCGAGCGCGGCGCCGACTTCGTGGCCGTCGGCAAAGTTCTGGGCGAACGCGTCTTTTACGCGCTCGTAGCCGTTCTTACAAGTGCCGTGGATCTGAATAGTGGTCGTCATGTCGTACCCTCCCCGAAGTTGAGGCTATTCTACACCGGTGCGATTCATGCGTAAGGCGACTTTGCTGGCCGTTGGTTCGATTCTCATGGCCGCGTGTGGCGGCTCGGGGGATCTTGTGCCGACGCCAGGGAGCGTGACCCCGACGGCGGCTCCGTGTGCGGCAACCGCGGTCCCAAAGGCATCCTCGTACGATATCGAGTTCCCACGAGTGG
>JANLRX010000467.1:0-2744 GCA_031362025.1 Chloroflexota bacterium | reverse complement strand
GTAGCCAGGATGATTGTTGTCCTAACGCGCGGTGTTGGGCCGCGCGGGGGTTGCCCCTCCCCAGATCCTGCGGGCGGATGGCCTGGAGGGCGCTCTGACGTTCGACTGCGCAGGATGACGGTCGGACTGAGAGTCCGACCCCCCGAACGATCATTACCCCAGGCCGAAGCCGTCTTCGCTGTCTTCGTCGGGTTCTTCTTCGAAGTCTTCGTCTGAGTAGTTGCCGTATTCGCGGCCGGTCCAGACGGTGACCATGAAGTCTTCGCGGAAGGGGTCAGCGGTGAGGACGAGGCGCTCGTCGATTTCGCTGATGAGGGCGCGGATCTCGTCTTCGGTCATGCTCTCCTGGACGGCGAGGGTGCCGTAGATGGCGGAGTTGGTGTAGTGGAGGTCGATGCGGCCGATTTCGTCTTCGTCGACTTCGATGACGTAGCTTTCGGAGTGGGGCGTGCGGAATTCACGTTCGAAGGTATAGCCGGGCATGGGTGTGGCTCCTTTGCGGTGCGCTGGCGGGTCGGTGTTAGTTTACTGCGGGACGGCGCGTGTGGCCCTACCCCAGGCCTACTGCGCTTCTACGAAGACGCGAGGCGCGCCAGACGGGCGCGGGCGGACCTAAAGGTGCGCGGCTACGGGCGAGAGGGGTCAGGCGGGGCGGATGTGGCCGTTACCGAAGACGATCCACTTATAGGTGGTGATTTCGCGGAGGCCGACGGGGCCGCGGGCGATGGTCTTCTGGGTGGAGTCGATGATCTCGGCGCCGAGGCCGAACTGGGCGCCATCGGTGAACTGGGTGCTGGCGTTGACGTAGCAAACGGCGGTATCGACTTCGTCGAGGAAGCGCATGGCGGCGGAATAGTCTTCGGTGACGATGGCGTCGGAGTGGCCGGTGCCGTGCTCGTAGATGTGGTCGATCGCCTCGTCAATGGAGTCGACGACTTTGATTGAGGCGGTGTTGGCCCAGAACTCGCGGCCAAAGTCAGTGGGTTCGGCGGGGACGAGGTTGGCGTTGACGCCGGCACGGTGGATGGTCTCGAGCGAACGCGGGTCGGCGTGGATCTCGACTCCGGACTCGGCCCAGGCGCGGGCGATGCCGGGGAGATAGCGCTCAGCGATGTCGGCGTGCACGAGGAGCGTGTCGAGGGCGTTGCAGATGGTGTAGCGCCGGGTCTTAGCGTTGTGAGCGATGGCGACGGCCTTGTCGATGTCGGCGGCGGCGTCCACGTAGGTGTGGCATACACCCGTGCCACCGGTGAGGACAGGCATCTCGGCGTTGTCGGTGACGTAGCGGATGAGCTCAGCACCGCCGCGGGGGACGACGAGGTCGATGACGTCCTTCATCTTGAGGAGTTCGCCGACGAGGCCGCGGTCCGTGTCCTCGATGAGCTGGACGGCGTCGGCGGGTGCGCCGGCGGAGGCGATGGCGTCCTTGATGACGGTGGCGAGCATCTTGTTGGAGTTGATGGTCTCTTTGCCGCCGCGGAGGAAGGCTGCGCTGCCGGCTTTGAGGCAGAGCGAGGCGATATCGACGGTGACGTTGGGGCGGCTCTCGTAGATGGCGGCGATGACGCCGAGGGGCACGCGCTTGCGGCCGACCTGCAGACCGTTGGGGAGGGTGCGCATGTCGATCATCTCGCCGACGGGGTCGGGGAGAGCGGCGACGTCTCGGGTGTCGCCGGCGATGGCTTCAAGCTTTTCGCGGTTGAGCTTGAGGCGATCGATGATGACGGCGGCGAGGCCGGCGTCCTGCGCGGCCTGGACGTCCTGGGTGTTGGCCTCGACGATGGCGTCGGCGCGGGCGAGGAGGCCGTCGGCGATGGCGTGCAGCGCCTGGTTCTTGACGGTGGTCGAGAGGCGCGCGAGGGCGCGAGCGGCACGCCTGGCCGCCTGTCCCTTGGTTTGTAGCTCGTTAGCTGTGGTGGTCATCGTTTGCCTTCCAGCAGATGAATGAATTCGTCGACGCTCAGACCGGACCGGCTAATGAGACTCCGAAGGGTGCCACGGTCAAGTTCCCGATGATCCGGAATCGATAGGTTAGCGCGAACACCGTGCTTTGTCATTATCAGGTGATCCCCTCGGGTACGCACATGGTTCCAGCCGTCTCGTTCGAAGACCCGCAATGCTTCGCGGCCCGATATGACCGGAAGTGGCGGCACTACACTTCGACGAGCTTGACGGGCGCCTCCGCCTCTTGCTCGATCTTGTCGGCCTCAGCTTCAACCCAGCCGAGAATGGCTTCGCGGATGTTAACGAGCGCTTCTGCCTCGTCCCTCCCCTGGGAGACACATCCGGGCAGCGTGGGACACTCAACGACGATGTAGCCGTCTTCGCCTGGTGTGAGAACTACTGGTAGCTTCACGTTCGTCTCCCGTCTGAGCTGTTGACGGCGCGCCCGTTAGCTGTGGTGGTGCGCGGCTAGGTGTCTAGCCGTGCCTCCGCTGCCAGCGGGTCTTCTTCAGCATCTTGCGGTGCTTGTGCTTGCTGATCTTCTTGCGCCGCTTCTTGACGACTGAACCCACAGAACCTCCGTAGAAAGAAAAACATGGGCAACGGGGTTACCGTCCCCATGTTTGGTTATGTGGACATCTTAGACGCCGTGCGCGTATGTGTCCACCTTGACGCCCCTTACCGCCCCTCCGGCGAGGGCGCTGCCCTCTGCGCACCTGCTGGGGGACGAATCCCCCAGACCCCCGATATGAGAAGGATACTGTAGCGTGTAGAATTCGGCGCTGGAGGTTACAGCTATG
>JANLRX010000453.1:0-3414 GCA_031362025.1 Chloroflexota bacterium | reverse complement strand
GCCGGTACTCGTCGCCAACCTCGCCGTCGCGGTCGATGAGCACCGGGAAGTCCATCCCGTACTCTTCGGCGAACGGCTGGATGACGCTGCGGCCCTCCTGCATGTTCAGCCCGATGATCACAAGCCCGTCGTCCTTGTACTTGTCATACGCCTGCACGAACTGCGGCATCTCCTGGCGGCAGGGCTTGCACCAGGTCGCCCAGAAGTTCAGCACCACGGGCTGCCCGCGATAGGCGCTCAGCCGCGTCTCGCCGCCGGCCGCCAGCTCCAGCAGGAAGTCCGGAGCGAGCGCGCCCACCTTCGCCTCCACCTCCGCACCTGCCGGGACCAGCGCCGCGGGCAGGCTGCGAACGCCGTACTCCTCGCCGGTCGTGCTGCGGGCGTCATCGCCGCGCCCATCGATGTACCAGATGGCGACGACGATCGTCGCGATGACGGCAAGCGGGTACAGCACGCGACGGGCAAACCGTGCCTGCGGGGAGCGCGTCCAGGGCGGTCGCGCCTCGATCGTCTCGGAGGAGTCGGTCATGTTGCCGTTAAAGGATACGCTGCGGAAGCGCTTATTGCGTTACCGGCAGCCCGAAAGCGGCCTGGTACAACTGCCGCACCTCGACCGGAGTCTTGTCCGCACCGAGGAACGAGTCGCCCACCCGGATCTCGAAGTGCAGGTGCTTGTTGTAGCCGGCCTGCTCGATCGACTCCGGCGTCCCGCTGTCGCCGACGAACCCGATCGTCTGCCCGGAGGTCACGCGGACGCCTGCCTGGATCTCCCCCGGAATCCCCGACATATGGCAGTACCGAGTGACGATCCCGTTCCCGTGGTCGATCCACACCTGCCGGCCCCGGAACTTGTCCAGCGTGCCGGGGGGCGTGTACCCCAAAGTAGCGGTTTCCAGTTGCAGGGCGTCGATCTCGCTCTGCGGGAGTTGTTTGTATTCCTGGTCGGCGCGCACCACCGTCCCGTCGGCGGCCGCCAGCACCGGCATGTTATCCAGTACGTCGATACACGCGAATCCCGTGAAGAAGTCCATCCCTTCGTGAATACCGTTTCGATACTCTCGCGCAGCGTTAGGCATCTGCTCGTCGTCGTTAGTCACGCAAGCACCGGCGAGCGGCATCGTCAGGTGGATACCGATCGGGCTCTCTGCGTTCGGGTCCGCCGTCCCCACCCCTGCGAGCGACGCATCGACGCCCGGGATCTTGAGGATCTGCCCAATGCTGAGCTGCGATTCGTCCACCAGCTCGTTCGCTGCGAGGATCATGTCGAACGGCACCCCCCAGCGCTCCGCGATCACTCCCAGGGTGTCGCCGTCCTGCACGATGTACGCCACGTCGACAAGCGACGGCACGGGTACCCGAGTCACCGACCCTGACGTTGGCGTAGCGCTCGCGATCGCCGATGCACTGCCGCTTGGAGCGTCGGTCGCGCCCAGCGTTTTGTCGCCGTCACCACCGCACGCCGCGGAGACCAAGACGGCGGCCACAACGACCGCCGTGAGCGTCGCGGGGAGGAACGGTCTACTTCTGAACCGGATAGCCCTCTTCCTCCATCGCCGCCTCAACGCCCGCTATCGGCGTCTGCTGCGGGTCGTACTCCACGATCACCCGTTTCGCCTCCGGGTCGCCGGAGACGAACGTTACGCCCGGCAGCTTCTCGACCGCCATGCGGATGCTCTGGATGCAGTGGTCGCAGGAGATATCGGGCGCCTGTAGCGCCGCTTGTTCCATGTCAGCCTCCCCTGTTCAGGAAATTCCATCGGCTCGCCCCCGCCTTGCCACCGCTGACCGCCAGTCGCAGCGCCTCTTCGTGGGCCATCCGCTCTACCATATCGTCCAGCGGTTGAAGCTGCACCCCGTGCAGCGCCAGCGAGATCAGGTGATCCGCCAGCGCCGGGTTCTTCGGCAGCAGCGAGCCGTGCACGTACGTCCCGTAGACGTTGCGGTGGATCGCGCCCTCGCCACCGTCCTCGCCGTTGTTGCCGTGGCCGGTGACGATGCGCCCCAGCGGTTGCGCACTCGGGCCGAGCGTCGTCCGCCCGCCGTGGTTCTCGAATCCCACGATCGTCTGCCCGTCCCACTCCATCACCACGTTGCCGATGAAGCGTTTGGCGTCCGGCCCCGGGTGCACCGTCTCGAGGTCCAGCAAACCAAGCCCCGGCAGCTCCGTACCGTCGGCCTCACGATAGGACCGTCCGAAGAGCTGGTAGCCGCCGCACACGGCCAGCATCACGATGTCGTTCTCGGCCGCCCGTCGCAGGGCATCGCCCTTCGGCCCGTTCAGATCCTCCGCCACCCGACGCTGCTCGCGGTCCTGCGCGCCGCCGATGAACACCATGTCGTGCGCGTCCGGGAAGTACTTGTCGCCCATCTCGATCTCGGTCACCGCGAACTCGATCCCGCGCGCCTCGCAGCGGTGGCGCAGCGCGATAATGTTGCCGCGATCGCCGTAAATGTTCATCACCTTCGGATACAGGTGCGCGAGCCGCAGCTTCACTTCGCGTCGCCTTCCCAGAACGCGCCGCGCCCTGCCCATTTCCCGAGGATGTTCCGCACCTCCAGCATCGCCGTATACGTCGGGATCACCACCAGAGTCCCACCTTCCGGCGTCCCGTCCAGCGCCTGCTTGAGTGCCAACGCCACGTGCTCCTCGACGTCCGCCGTTGCCCCCTGGTAGGTCGAGGCCCCAACCTCGACCGGCGACGCGCCCCCAACGCCCGCGTACTTCAAACGTAGAGCCATATCCCACGCCCGCACGCCAGAAACGACAAGCGATCGCACCCGCCCCTGCAGCAGCTCGAAGTCCACGTCCCAGATCCAGGAGATGTCCCGCCCGTCCGCGAGGTCGTCGTTCAGGAACACCGCTACGTTCAGCGGCTCACCGCTCGCGATCAGCGTCCGCAGCACCTGGTTCAGCCCCGACGGGTTCTTCGCGAGGATCACCTCGACTTCGCGCCCGCGCACCTGCATCCGTTCCTGCCGCCCGAAGCCGGCCGTAAACGTCGCGAGCCCGGCTTCGATCGCCGCGTCCTCCACGCCGAGCGCGACCGCCCCGGCGGCGGCGGCAAGCGCGTTGTAAGCGTTGTAAACCCCGGCCAGCGGCAGCCTCACTGCGATCTCACCGGTCGGCGTGCGGATCGTCAGGTCCAGCCCACCGTCAACCGGCACAACCTTCGTGCAGGACACGTCCGGCGCGATGCGTTCGTTGCCGCACGACGGGCAGCGCCAGTGACCGATGTGCCCGTAAAACACCGCGGTGTAGATCAACTCCTCGCCGCAGCGAACGCACCACCGCGCATCAGCCGCGTGCTCGATCTCGTTCGTCGCCTGCAAGACGTCCTGCAGCCCGAACGAGATCACGGGCCCCGTCGCCGAATCCCGCAGCGAAGCGACGGCGGGGTCGTCGGCGTTCAGCAC
>JANLRX010000448.1:0-5988 GCA_031362025.1 Chloroflexota bacterium | reverse complement strand
GAACGGCACCGAGACGAGCAGTACGTCCACGGTCTCGGCGCCTGGGTCGGCGGGCTCCACGGTGTTCGTCACATAAACGGACATTCCGAGGAACGTCAGCACGACGCCCTTGGGGAGCGCGGTCGTTCCGCTCGTGTAGATGACGATTGTCGGGTCGAGGTCCTGGACGTCTGTGAATATCTCTTCCGGTTCGGACTGGGAGATCAGGTCTTCGTAGCGCCGGTGCACACCCGCGTCGGTGTCGATGCCGATGATGTGCTCGACGGTCTTGATATCGGGGCGAATGGCGTCGCACAACTCAAGGTAGCGGTGCCCCACGAAGAGCGTCTTCGCCTCCGAGTTGTTGCACATGTACGAAAGCTCTTCCTTCTTTGCGCGGTAGTTCAGCGGCACGAAGACGCCGCCGAGCTTGGCCGTTGCGTAGTAGATCTCGACGTACTCCATCGAGTTGAGCGCCATGACCGCAACCTTGTCGCCCTGACCGACGCCCAGAGCCTGGAGCGCGTTCGCGAGGCGGTTCACGCGGTCCTGCATCTCCATGAAGGTGCGGCCCTGGCCCTCGCACGTCATGGCCGTGCGTTCGGGTACCACCGACGAGGCGATCATCAAGAATTCTGCTGTGTTCATGCGACCCTCCCTTTGCGCCTGTGGTCAGCCGTTGACCCAGGCGAACGCCGTGATCGGGGGTTCCCCACCAGTGGGAAGGGCGGCACCCCCGCGAGTGCTACCTCGCGACGTACTCACGGAGGAACTCCGCAGGTACGCCATCCGACAAGGTATAAACGTACCTGAAACGGTGGGCACGCCGCCAGTCCCACCCGTTCGGACGCAGGCGGGTCACGGTATCCGAAAGAGGGAGCAGGGCCAGGGCGCGCCGTCGAGACGACGCACTTGACGGCCGTCGTCTCCGCAAAGCACCCGTGTCGTGTCAATCCGCACCTTGCCGCCGCCTGCGTCGATGACGTATTGATCCATGTCTCTCGGCGCAGGACCAAACGCTTTGTTGCCAGTGATGTCCCAGGTCGTCCCGCTGCATGGGTCTCGGAACCAGCCGGTCACGCCCGAGAACTCAAAGTCCGCACGCCAGGGCACCGAACATCCGAGGTGGGTGGAGCGCGAGGACAGGGCGATCAGCTCTCCGAACTCCAGATGGACGATCCATGCGCGCGGGAAAGCATCCGGTCTGACAGGCGCGCCAATATCGAAGTCATCCTGGGAGCCGACCGTTACCCATACGTCCTCGTCCACCTTGTCTCCGTATGGACTCACCGAGATAAGCACGGTAAGCGCCCCCGACACGGTCATGGTGAGCAGCAGCAAAAGAAACGCGCCGCGTCGTGGGAACTGCCAGCCGTTTGGGCGCGGGGTGGGCTTTGCGATAGGAGTCATGCTCATCGAGCCGCTCCCTTTCTTCCGCCAGAGGCGGACAGGCCCGCCGGTTACTGCGGCGGGTTTACCGGGTCGACGTTGTCAGTGCGCAGGACTCCGTGGGTCCCCGTGCGTGGATCCACGATCACTTCGCCGTTCACGATGGTGAGGTCGAGTCTATTGAGGCCGTAGTCACAGGGGCCTTTGAAGCAGGCGCCGGTGAGGTCGTAGGTGGAGCCGGTGCAGGCGTCGCGGAACCAGCCCTCAACGCCCATGAACTCGTAGCCGTGTCCCCAGCCGAGCGTGCAGCCAGAGCGGGGATCGCGCTCGTAGAGGGCGGTGAAGTTGCCGGTTGGGAGCTTCACGAGCCAGAACTTCTCTTCTTTGAAGTACTGCGGGTCGCCGATCTCGTAGTCGTCGACGCTGCCGGCGTTGGTGACCTGCGGAGCTTCGTATAGCGGGGAAACGAGCGTGATCGCGACCAGCCCGACCAGCGCCAGGCCCATGACGAGCGGTATCGCGAGGCCCATCCGGGAAAGCCACTGCCATCCCTTAGAAAAGCTGATGCTGCGCTCCGCTGTCACGTTTGAAATCTGCCCTTTGTCTCGTTACCTGGCCACCAGTTCGGCCAGCTTCGATTCTACCCGGATCGACTCCCCAAGCGATAGTTCAGCAGAGGCGGCCAATGCCCGCTTTGCCAGCGCCACGGCACGCTGCGGTTGCGCTGCCATGCGCCGCGCTATGGCCTCTCCCACTGGGTACAGGCGTTCGCGCGGGACGACTGCTTGCACGAGGCCGTAACGCAGCGCTGTCGCGGCGTCGATCGGGTCGCCGGTGAGGATCATCTGTTTGGCTACGCCGGGTGGAATGAGGCGGGGGAGCGTTTGCGTGCCGCCTGCCGATGGGATGTACCCAAGGGACACCTCCGGCAGGCCGATCCGCGCGTCTTCGGAGGCGATCCGGACGTCACAGCACATCGGGAGCTCGATGCCGGCGCCGAGGGCGAAGCCCTGGATGGCGGCGATCATCGGCTTCTCCAGCCGCAGCATGAACGCCCAGAGGTCGCGTTCACGCCGCGCCCGACGCGCCTCTACCGGGGAGGGTGCCGTTCCGAACTCGCTGATGTCCGCTCCGGCTGAGAACGCCCTGTCGCCCGCGCCTTTGAAGACGACCACGCGCACGTCCGGGTCGTCGCGGACGGCGTGCATGATCCCCCAGAGGTCGTCGCGCATCTGCATGTTGATCGCGTTGAGGACGTCGGGACGGTTGAGGGTGACCCAGGCGAGTCCGGCGTCGGCCTTTTCGAAGAGGACGGGGGCGGTCACCGCCAGTCGGCCTTCACGATCACGCTGCGCTTACGGTTCTCCAGGGCCCGGGCGAGGTCGGCGTTGATCTTCGCCGTGAGGTCGCGGATGCCTTCCGAGCCGGCTGTTAGCTGGGTGCGCCACTTGCGGAGGTTCGCGCGATCGGCGTCGGCGAGGGCGGCGTCTTCGACGATCTGGTCGATGACAAAGACGATGATCTGTCGCGTCTCTTCGGTTTCGAGTTCGACTTTCATGCCTGCTCCTGCTTCCGTGAGTAGCGCCCCTTGCGGCGGACCTGGCGGTTGGTCTTGTCGTCGAGGTAGCCGCCGAGCGCGTCGTTCATGCCCTCGGTGAGCGCTTTCATGGCCGGGGTGCCTTGAGCGTAGCCTGTGCGCCACTGTCGGACCGCTTGCTTGCCGGCCTGGGCCATGCCACCGTTGTCGATCGCGTACGAACTGATCACGGTCATCAGGGACCAGGCCTCGTCCGTTTCGAGGATTATCTGCATCTCACTTCCCCTTGAACTTTGGTTTGCGTTTGTCGAGGAAGGCCCGCACGCCTTCGGCGCGGTCTTCCGTCGTTTGCAGGATTATCGTCAGGTCGGTCTCGAAGCGCAGCGCTTGTTCGAGCGGCATGTCGAGGCCGCGGGACACGGCCTCTTTCGCGTACCGCACAGCGACGGGGCCGCGTTCGGCGATGCGCCGGGCGATCTCGCCGGCCCGCGTGACGGCGTCTGCTGCGACCTCGCTTACGAGTCCGATTCGCAGCGCTTCTGTCGCGTTGATGGTGTCGTCGGTGAGGACGAGGCGCGCTGCGTTGCCCGTCCCGATGAGGCGCACGAGGCGGACGATGGTGCCGGGCACGGGGAGCCGCCCTTGCGCGATATCCGGCACAGAGAACGTTGCGTCTTTGCTTGCGATGCGTACGTCCGTTGCGAGTGCCATAGCGAGTATCCCGCCGCTCACGTCGCCATCCACTGCCGAGACGACCGGCTTGGGAAGCGCTGCGATGCACTCGAACGGGTCGTGCGCGACGTCAGCCGCGCTGATCGAGGCCGTAAGCACGATGGCGCGCACGTCCGTGTCGTCCGCGATCGCGTCGCAGGCGTCGGACAGGGCGCGCTCTACCGCCGCGTCGAGCGCGTTGCAGTGCAGGGTAAGGCGTGCGATGTCGCCGTCTTTGGTGTAGGTGACTGGTGTTGTCATGGGCGTGCGAATTGTAGCAAGCGGGGCGGTATTCAATCGAGAGCGAGCCCCTATTCAAGTTCGGTGTACCATAACCGTGACTCCCGTGAACATCGAGGTTCTTAGTTGGCAAGTGTGGATAGCGTCTTTACTGACTTCGTTTGTCCTTGGGTACGCCGCCGGTCGCTGGATTCCGTTCAGCAAAGTACTTCTCGTCGTTATCACTTTGATCACTTGGCTCTGTCTCGCGTGGGCGATTCCTCTGGGTTTGTCGATAGGCGGGCTACTTCTGGCTTGCTAGCGACGGCTTCGCCTTCACCTTCGGATGGGGCGTGAACGAACTGAAGCATCAGCGACCCCGCGGCGGTGATCGCCCGAACCGTCCGAATCGAGCTTTCCCTCGCGCAAAGGGCTAGAGCAGTGCGATAAACTCGCCTCGTGAAGCTACTCCAGGCGCTCTCGGTTTCCGTGCTCGTGCTGCTTGTCGCGTGTGGGGATGACGATGATGGGCCGGCGGCGGAAGTTGGCGGTATCTGGGAGGGCGAGTACTCGTCGATCGGGGTGGTGCCCCATACCGGGTGGCTCTGCGTTGACTTCGAGCAGGACGGGCGGGAGTTGACCGGCGTCATGGCGATCGACGCGGCTGGGCCGATACCGATCGGTGGACGCGTGGCCAACGATTCTCTGTCGTTCGTCTGGAACTCGGGGAGTACGGCGACGGGTGGCACGCCGGTTCCGGTCACGTTCGAGTCCGGCGGGACGATCGCGGGAACGGTGGCGGGGGAGGCGATCACGGCAACGTACACGGCGCTGGACGGCGACACCGGCAACTGGACCGGCGCGCGCTCCACCGTCGAGACATGCGGCTAGGCCGGGGGAATAGTGACTGGTGAATAGTGAATAGTGAAAGCTGGCAGGGGCGGCGCTCGCTGGGCGCTGTGCTATTATCCGGCGCGTGACTCTCGGGGGAGCCTTCATTGCCTGACACCGCGCTCGACGGCGTGCGTATCGTTGACCTTTCGCAGGGGATTGCGGGGCCGTACTGCACGAAGCTGCTCGCGGACCTGGGGGCGGAGGTCATCAAGGTAGAGCCGCCAGCCGGGGATGTGACGCGACGACTCGGCCCGTTTCCGGGCGACGTGCCTGACGCCGAGAAGTCGGGGCTCTTTATCCACCTGAACGGCAACAAGAAGAGCATCACGCTGGACATCGCCACCGAGAGCGGCAAGGTGGTGCTGCGCAAGCTGCTGGCGAACGCCGACGTGCTCGTCGAGAGTGAGACGCCGGGGCGTATGGCTGAGCTCGGACTCTCCAACGACGACTTAAAGAGCGACTTGCCGAACCTTATCTACGCCTCGATCACGCCGTTCGGGCAGACCGGGCCGTACGCGAAGTACCAGGGCACCTCGCTCACGGCGATGGCGCTTAGCGGGCTGATGTACATTACCGGCGACCCGGACAAAGAGCCGCTCTGCACCGGCGGCGAACCGGCCGAGTACTTCGGCGCGCTGCACGCTTGGGTGGCGATCCTCGCAGCGCTGGAGCACCGCCCGACGCTTGGCGCGGGCCAGCGCATCGACGTCTCGTGGCTGGAGGCGCTGGGATCGGCGGACGAGTACAACACGCCGATGTACGCCTGGCTCGGCGCGATCCGGAAGCGCTACTACTCGCGGCATCACATCCCGACCTACCCGAGCGAGATCTTCCCCTGCCGCGACGGGAACATCGTCGTCATCGGAGGCGCGACGGGGTTCCCACTGTTGATGGCGATCCTGATCGAGCAGCCAGAACTGGAGAGCCACCCGCTGTTCACGAACCTCTGGCTGCGGACCCTGCAGTGGCGCGAGTTCGAGGAGATCCTGCGCCCGTACCTCATGGAGCACGATTGGATGGACCTGCTTACCCGCGCCCAGGAGCTGCGGATCCCCTTCGCGCCGGTCATGACCCCCGAGATGCTGCTGGACAGCGAGCACATGCGGGAACGCGGCTTTTTCGTCGAGGTGGACCAGCCCGGTGTTGGGAAACTGCGGCTGCCCGGGATGCTGTTCCAGATGTCGGAGACGCCACTGATGTTCGGCCCGGCACCGGCGCTTGGCGGGCAAACGTCCGAAGTCCTCGAGTCAGCTGGCTAC
>JANLRX010000414.1:0-1519 GCA_031362025.1 Chloroflexota bacterium | reverse complement strand
CCCCGCTAATGTCACCGGTTCGGGTGGTCTTCGCGCTGCCGTTCCCAGTACACGAAATCGAGGTCGCCCGGCGAGTGTCCGAGCGCGCTCAGCGCCGCCGCGATCTCGCCCCGGTGATAGGTCCCATGGTTGGCCATGTGCACCATCAGCTGCCACAGCATTCGCGAGCTCGGCGTTCCCCGGCTGTCCTGGTAGTGCGACATCCGGTTCACGTCCTGCTCGATGAGCCCGGTCACGTAGGTCCGCAGCGCCGCGTGGTTCTTCTCGAAGGCCTCTTTCACGACGGCCAGTGTCTTCGCGTTCTGCACGTCCGCGATCGCCGCCGGATTCTTCCCGATCGTCCACCGCGCGTGCCAGATCGCCTGTGCCCCGGCGATGTGCGCCAGCGTCGCCAGCACGCTCCCGAACCCCGTCTTCTCGCGTACGAGCGCGTCCGCGTCCGCCTTGCTCGCCGCTTCGAGGATCTTGTCGTTGGCCCAGATGTCGTAGCCGAAGAGGTGCTGGATCAGCTCAATCTTGGACATTTGGTGGGAACCTCATCTGCATGTAGTGTCCGGGCAGCTCGAACCCGTATTTCTGGTAGACAATCTTGCCCTGCTCGCTCGCCCTCAGCCAGACTCGGCCAGCGCCCTCGCCCCGCGCGTGGTTGATCAGCGTGTCGAGGAGACGGCGGGCCAGCCCGGCGTGACGCCAGTCGGGCACCGTGTACATGTTCATGATGTAGCCTTCCGCGCCGCTGGGGTTGGACGGTGACGGCGGTACGTCGTACACGACCACGCATCCCGTAGCGACCGCCTCACCCTCGTTTTCGACGAAGTAGCCGGCGAAGTGGCCGCCCTTCAGCTCGCGGGCGAAGTACGTTCGCACCTGCTCCTTGATGTCCTCCGGCCGCACCCCACCGAGGTGGCTGTCCTCGTTCAGTTCCGTCTGCATCTCATAGCGCAGGCGCACCAGGAGTTCGACATCATCAGGCGTCGCGCGACGCAGCGTCAGTTCACTCATGAGCCGATGTTACGAGAGTGCGGCCGAGAGGGCTACGCTTCGACTTCGACCGCGACCGCGCCTACGTCCGGGCAAGGCTCGGTCTGGGAAAGCGCCGCCTGGCTAAGCACGTTCCGCAGCAGTGCCTGGTTGTCATGCGCCAGGTCCGCAATGATGCTGATGTACTGCCCCGGCGGCTTCGCGCTGAGATCGTCGGCACTGACCTTCGCCGTGCACTCCAGGATACGGCCGTTCGCCCACTCGTTGTGCTCGTACATCTGGCGCACCAGTTCCAGCTTGCCCATGGCGCTAGTCTACAGACTTCCGGGGGTCAGGCTCTCAGCCTGACTTTGGGTGGGGTGGATGCAACGCCCGCGCCTCCGCCTTCCGCTGCTGCTCGAACCGCCCGACGTGCCCCTCCAGCACCTCCCTCGGAATGGACCGCAACAACAACCCCGCACCCAGCATCAGGATCAGCACGTCGTCCAGGAACCCGAGCACCGGGATGAAGTCCGGGATCAGGTCAATCGGCGAAGCC
>JANLRX010000412.1:0-11860 GCA_031362025.1 Chloroflexota bacterium | reverse complement strand
ATGCTGACCGGCGCGTTCGGCAAGTCGTGGGCAGAGAGCGGATCGCTGAAGGTGAGGCTCCGGGACGCCGCGCGGGCGGGTGACACGATAACAGCGCGCGGCACGGTGGTTGCTCGAGACGGAGACCGCCTGCGCTGCGATATCGAGTGCGTGAACCAGAACCGCACGGTCGTGATCGACGGTACGGCGGAGGTGGCGGCGAAATGACGCAAGAAGAGCGTGACGACAGCCCCCGGCACAACTGCTTCGGCTGCGGGATGAAGAACCCGGAGGGCCTGCACATCGATTTCGAGTTCGAAGGCACCACCGTCAAGGGGCGGTTCACGCCGCGAGCGACGCACCAGGGCTGGCCCGGCCTGACGCACGGCGGTATCGCGGCGGCGGCGATGGACGAGGCGATGGGCTGGGCGATGTACGCCGCCGGCGCCTGGGCGATGACGGCGCGCATGGAGGTGAAATACCGCCAGCCGTTGACGCTGGGCGAAGAAGTCACGATCACGGCGCAGGTTATCCGCGACCGCGGCCGGCGCATGGAAGCTGCGGCGGAAATCCGCGACGCCGAGGGCAAGGTGCGGGCGCAGGCCACGGGCATCTTCATCCGAATGCCGGACGAGATGGGCGACGAAGTCGACACGTCTTACTTCGGCGCGAAGTAGAGTGTCCGCCGAGCGGCCTTCAGCGATCGGGCGCTTCCTGTCCGTGGCCAACCTGCACATCGCGAGAGCCATCCCGCTTTCGGTTGGCACCGCCGTCTCGCTGCCGATCGGTGACGCGTTCGGGGCGCTGCTGGCGAGCAAGCGGGAGACGGCACGCCGCAACTACGCGCACGTGCTCGGACGGCCCGAGAACGATCCGTTGGTCGAGGCGACCACGCGAGAGTTGTTCCGACAGTTCGCTGCGTACATCACGGAGACGATGCACGTGCAGGGCTGGGGGACGAGCGACGCCATCGACCGCATGGAAGTGGAGGGCGGCGAGCACCTCGACGAAGCGGCGGCGCGCGGGACGGGCGTCATCTTCGTCAGCGCGCACATGGGCGCGACGGACGTCGCGGCAACGCTGGCGACACTGAAGGGGTTCAAGGTGACGTCCGTGATCGAGCCGATCCGCCCCGGCTGGCTGCTGGACTACGTGCTGATATCCCGAAAGCGGATGGGGATCACGCTGCTCCCGGTGCAAAGGGCCGGCGTGTCACTCATCCGGACGCTGAAGCGCGGGGGCATGGTGGCGATGCTAGCGGACGTCGGTTTCGGGCGCGGAGGAGAGACACCGGTGGAGTTCTTCGGCCGGGAGACGCTGTTCCCGGACTGGCCGGCGCGCCTTGCCAGGGTGACGGGGGCGCCAATCATCTTCGGGATGGCGGCGCGGAAGCCCGGCGGAAAGTACGCAGTGCACATTTGCCCGCCGCTCTACTCAAACCGCGACCTACCCGCGGAGTCCGACGTACCCGCGACGACTCAGAAGGTGGCGGCGATCCTCGAAGGGTACGTGCGGCGCTATCCGTCGCAATGGTACGCGTTCAGGGAGATGTGGCCGCGAGCTTAGGCTTCGGCGCCCGGCAGCTCAGCAAGGCGGTCGCTCTCGCCGTTAAGCTCCGCATCCACGAGCCGGCGCTCCTCGTCCATCGCGTTGAGCCGCGCCCGCAAAGCACCGATCAAGCGCTCGATCGAAGCGAGGTTCTCGACGACCCAGGTTCCGGCGGACGTCCCGGGTTCAGCCCGCTCGGTGTAGCGCTCCCAGAGGCGGTCCGGCGCTCCAGGCGTTGCGCTTCCTCCGAGAATTCCTTCAGCTTGGCCTTGAGGGAGTCAACACGATCGAGCCGGTTGCGGATGTCGACAAGACGGCCGACGCGCGCGGCCGCATCAGGGTCTGGCGGAGAGCCAATCGCCTGAAGATAGGGGTGGAGCCGGCGTCCGGTCTCCCCGCGTAGGCGCCTTCCGACCTCTTCGGTCACCTCGTCGCGGGTGTCCGCGTCGTCGCTAACAAGGTCGCGCAACAACTCGGACATTTGCCGGTTTCCGAGCCTCCGCTTAGGGGTCGCTTCGCCGGTCACCAACGCGCCCCTGCACTTCGGTTATCGTCAACAATCACAAACTCACTATGTGCAGAGCGCACTATTGCGAGTCAAGTTAAGGTCACGTAAACGAGGCATGGCGAACTCGTCTCAATCTTCTAGTATGCGCTTCGTTTGACGGTCAGATATGATGGTGGCGATGAGTATCACAAAGGACTTGCGCTTCGCCCTGGACGAGAAGGGGCTGAAGGTGTTCGCGCCCACCTTGCTCGGCAAGACGATCTCTTACTGGGACAACGACCGCGAACTCAAGCACGGAGTGGTGAAAGCAGCGGACCTGGCGCGCGACCGCTACGGCAACCCCTACATCGAAGTGCAGCTCGATGAGTTGGCCCCCGGCACCAGCGCTAACTGACCTGAATTAGCAGCGGGATCAGGAAGGCCAGGATCAGCACGATCGAGATCACGGCGATCAGCCATTGGGGCAAGATACCTTCGCGCCTCGGCTCTTCCCAGCCGGAGTAGCCCGCCTCTTCCGACAGATCGTAGTCCGGGTCATCTGGGCCCGGGATGTACGAGCCGTCGTCTTCGTCCTCGTCGTAGTAGCCCTCGGGGGCGCCTTCGTCGAAGTCTTCGGGGTTGTCCCAGTCCGTAAACTCGCCGCGGCCGCGCTCACTCATGGGGTCATTTTACCGTAGGTTTCGCCCGGACAGACCCTGCCTGGCAAGGGATCGGAATCGTGAGGGATTTCATTGACAGCCCGGCGATTTTCGTGATAGAAAAGCGGCATAACTTAGTCTCCGCTAAGTGATGAGAGAGGATGGCACAACATGGCGATGAACGCCGATACCCTCCAGAAGCTGCGGACCGAAACCGTAGAGGCGCCGCGAGACCTCGATCTCAGTTGGCTTAACGTTGAAGAGAACGGCCACCCCTGGGGCATTCGCGCCAAGCCCGGCAAGCGCGGCCTCACCCTCGACGAAGTCGAGATCGGCGAGCCCGGCATCGTCCCCGAGCACTCCGACAATAAGTCGGTGCGTGTGCGCGGCTCAATCGCCCGGCCGGATGCGCCGCGGGTTCCCGGCAGCTACGCCGGCAAGGCGGACATCTACTCCGAGAACTCACGGCTGCTCTACGAAGAAGCCGTCACCCGCCAGTGGTCATCCGCCACGGACGTTCCGTGGGAGACGATCGAGCCTCTGCCGGACGACATCGAGCGGGCGATGTGCCAGCTCTGCACCTTCCTCACCGAAGTCGAGTTCATCGCCGGCGATACCCCGGCCCAGTGGCTGCACACGATCAACAGCGAACACCACGAAGTGAAGCTTTTCCTCCTCTCGCAGATCATGGATGAGGCCCGCCACCTGGACGTCTTCCGCAAGCGCGCCTTCGCGAACGGCGGCGGCCTGCTGTCCTCGCTCCCGCAGGACGGACTGCGCGTGATCATCGAGGCCAAGGACTTCACCGAGATGTCCGCGATCATGCACGTCGCCGCCGAAGGCTTCGTGCAGTCAATGTTCCGGATGGGCGAGTACATCGGCCAGAACCACGCCGAGAAGGCGATCTTCCGGCTCTGCGGCCAGGACGAGTCCCGGCACCTCGGCTTCGGCGTCCTTCACCTGAAGTACGTGATGGACAACGAGCCGTGGCGCCGCGAAGAGATCCACCACTACCTGGACAAGGTCGAGGGCACGCTGGCCCCGGACCCGATGGACGCTGACGGCGTGAACTTCGCGCTGTTCGAGGCGCTCGCGATCCTCATGGGCGGCGGCATCAAGAACTTCGACAAGGGCCTCCAGCTTTCGATGGGCGTCCAGCGCAAGCGCGTGAACGAGTACATGCACCGCCTCAACGTCGCCGGCCTCGGCGACCGCCGCGAGCGCATGAGCCCGCTCCTCCGCCAGTTCCTGGACAACTAGCACCGACCGCACTCTTTCGCAGAGACGCAGCGCGTGCTGCGTCTCTGTTTCGTTTTGAGCATGGTCGTCTATTCGACCACCGCTTTCGCGCTTGCAACGACGCGATGACCAGCAGCCACGTATCGTGTTAGCGCATTAAGTGTTAGCGTGACATAAAACCAGACAAGAAGGAGACCACCTTTGAAACGACTATTGATTCTCGTGCCAGCGTTTGTACTCGCTCTATCTGCCGCCGCAATGGCGCTCGCCGCGAACGACGGCGCCGAGCACGCGTCAGCCACCTTGATCGACACGGCCTTCCCGCCAAACGTCATCGGTGAGGCGCGCTTTACCGAGGACGGTACCGGGACGGTTCACGTCAATGTGCACGTCAAGGGCCTTACACCGGGCGAGCACGGCATTCACATCCACGCCATCGGCGCCTGCACACCCACGTTTGCCGCCGCTGGTGGGCACCACAACCCGCTCGGCCATCAGCACGGCCTCGATAACCCGAACGGCCCGCACGCAGGCGACCTCGAGACCCTGACCGTCAACAAGAAGGGCGTCGGCCACCTCAACACAACGACGGATCTTGCAACCCTCTCGCCGGGGGCAACCAGTATCTTCGATTCCAATGGAAGCGCCCTCGTCATTCATCTGCTGCCCGACGACCACGTAACAGACCCGACTGGCAACAGCGGCGCCCGGATCGCCTGCGGTGTGATTGTGGCGGACTAAGCAAACACACGCGCCGAACGAGCACCCCGGTCACACGGCCGGGGCGCTCTGTTATGGGCGTTAGTAGCGGTGGACGGATTCTCGCCCGGGGCGACTAGACTTCGATGGAACCCGCGGCACAACAAGCTCTTGCGAAAACATTCTCTAGTAGTCGGCGCTTCCGCAAACGAAGCCATGTCCGGAACGGAGGAGGGCACCGTCACCCGCTGGGTTGCCACTACCGTGTGGCTCCTGCGCCGTCGTATCATGCGGCGGTGATTGCCCACTGGTTCGACCGCGCGCGCTTTGGCCTCTTCTTCCACTGGGGTCACTCCTCCCAGCAGGGTTGCGAGCTGTCCTGGCCGATGGTCGGCGGCAACCAGGCCCTGCCGTTCTGCGCTGATATCCCCGTCGACGAGTACCAGGCCTCCGCCGTCACGTTCGACCCGCAGTCATTCGACGCGAAGGAGTGGGCGCGGCTCGCGAAGAAGTGCGGCGTCGAGTATGCAGTGTTCACGTCGAAGCACCACGATGGCTACACGATGTTCCACACGTCCGCCGCAGGCGGATCCGAGTTCTCGGTCGAGCACTCAACGTTCGGGCGGGACATCGTGCGGGAATGGCTGGACGCGTTCCGGGCGGAGGGCATCCGCGCCGGGCTCTACTTCTCGCTGATCGACTGGCACCACCCGGACTACCCGCCGTTTCGCGACGAGCACAAGCCGTATATGGCGCTCAAGTGGCCGCGCCCGACCGATGAGCAGTGGGCGCGCTACCTCGAGTTCATGTCCGGACAGGTGCGCGAACTGCTGACGAACTACGGCCGCATCGACCTGCTGTGGTTCGACGGCCAGTGGGAGCGCACCGCCGACCAGTGGCGCGCCGCCGAACTCGCGGCGATGATCCGCGAACTCCAGCCCGAAATCGTGATCAACGACCGCCTGCCGGGAGGCGACTACGACACGCCAGAGCAATTCGTCCCGCCGACGCCACCGGCACGCGCGTGGGAGACCTGCCTGACGATGAACGAGCTGGGGCTACAGCCCGCACGACACGCAGTACAAGTCCGAACGCCAGCTCGTGCACACGCTGTGCGAGATCGCGGGCAAAGGCGGACGGCTGCTCCTCAACCTCAGCCCACGCGGCGACGGCACCCTGCCCCCGGAGCAGGTCGAGCGGTTAGAGACGGTCGGCGACTGGCTCGGCCGCAACGGGGATGCCGTACTCGGCTCCGAACCAGCGCTGGAACCGTGGCAGTTCTATGGGCCTACGACCCGCCGGGGCGACATAACGTACCTGCACGTGCTGATGCGGCCGTACGACTCAGTGACGGTGCGCGGGGTGCCAATCAAACGCGTGAAGTCGGTGACGGCGCTCGCGACCGGCCAGCCGCTGTCGTTCACAACGCGCTGCGCGATCCTGGACCAGATGCTGAACGCCGACCCGATGGGCGAACTGACGATCGAAGTACCCGAGGGCGCGATCGACCCGATGGCGACGGTGATCGCGGTCGAGATCGCTCCTGCCGGCTAGACCGGGTTCGGTACGCCGCGCGGCAATCGCAGCGCCACGGCCGCAGACACCACGCCGAACGTCGCCATCGACCCGAAGATCAGCGCGACGCTTGTGCGCGTATCCCAGGCGCCGCTGTCGCCAAGGCTGATTAGCCCGCCGCCCAGCCCCGTCCCCGCCGCGATGCCAACCATGCTAGCGATGTTGAGCGACGCCGCGCCCTGCCCCGCCTGCTCCGGCGGCGCTTCCGAGAGGATCGTCAGCGAGATGTTGGAGTACGCGAGACCCATCCCGAACCCGGCTACACCCCATCCCAACGCCGCCGCCACTACCGGCACGCCATCCGAAACGGTGGAGCCAGCGATCGCCACACCAACCGACACCAGCAGGAAGCCGCAGATCACCATCGTGCGACGCGACCACTCACCACTACGGTGCGCCTGCACCCAGGAGGCCGCTGTCCACGTGAGCGTCGCCGACGTAAGAGCGAGACCACCCATGGTCGGAGACTGGTCACGGATCTCGTTCAGGGCGAAAGGGAGGAACGCCTCGGCACCGAAGAACGAGAGGGTGGCGAACGCCATCACGGCCACGGCTGCTGACCAACCCGGCTGTGCCGTGAACGTCCCCGGCGGCAGCAACCGCCGCAACGCCGGAATCCCAATGACGGCTCCCGCCACGAGCATCGGCGCAACGATCAGCGGATTGTCCAGCGTCGAGCCGCCCAGTGCCAACGCCGCGCCGACGGTCAACTGCAACGACGGCATCAGGCGCCCACTCTCGTTCGAGTCGCCGGGCTGCGGACGCGGCAGGCGGCTCAGAGCCGGGATGGAGAGCGCCCCGGCCACCAGCAGCAGCGGCAGGACGCCAAGGAACACCAGCCGCCACGAGATGTGCTCCGCGACGACCCCTGCGAGCGCCGGACCGAGAAGCCCCGGGATAACATACGCCGACGACAGCACCGCGAACATCCTCGGGCGCAGGTACTCATCGTAGCCGCGGGCGATGCCGACGTAGGCGATCGTCGCGATGGCGCCGCTGCCCAACCCCTGGATACACCTCGCGAGAACGACGACCTCCATCGCCGGAGCAGCACCGCCGATGATGAGTCCCGCGCCGAACAGCGCCATACCGGCTGCGAACGCAGCCACCGGCGACCCACGGTCGGCTTGCTCCCCGGCGTATGCAGTCGCGAGCAAGCTGCCGACGACGTATCCGCTGAACACCAGCCCATAGATGCGCAGACCACCGAGATCGCGCTCCACAACGGGCATGGCTGTCGCGACAGCGAGCGCTTCGAACGCGGACAGCGTGACGACGAGGACGAGGCCGATCGTGAGCGCCCGCATGTCGCCGGAAAGCAGGCCGGGTCTGTCCGGCGCCGCGCTCGGGGGAGTTATCGGCGGCGTGTCTGCGATCTCCACGCCGGTCACTATATCAGCGGGGGAGCCAGACGCCGGGCAGCAAAATGCGGACAGTGAGAGAAGAAGATGCGAAAGGGGGGTTACCCATTCGAGGCGACCTCAACTGCCCGCAGACTCGGATTCTGGTGACTCGCCGACCTCGCGTCAATGGCAAGACGGATACAGGGAGTGTCCCTTTGTCCTGAGGACGCTTACGCGACCAGGCTGCCGCGGCCGTTCTTCAGCCAGAAGAACAGGTACGTCGCGGAGGTCAGCAGGAAGCAGACGCCCAGCAGCGCCATGGCCGCTATCGAATCGCCCGCGGAGACTGCCTCACCGGCGGCCGCGCCTTCGTTGATGAAGACGTGCCAGAAGAGGAACGCCGTCACCGTCGCCAGCCCCAGCCAGGCGAGCTTATTCCACTGCAGCAGCTTGTGGCCGTCCATGAACTTCAGTGGAATCATCTGGAAGAACACGCTCTGCAGCCCCGCCACGAACAGACCGACAGCAATTCCTTCGGGAACAGACGCCACCCAGGTATCGTTCTCTTCCGCCAGCGATCGCAATGGGTCCGCCAATGCGTACGCAACAGCGGCCAGCAAGAGCAACACTACAGATGGATAGAACGCTTTCTTCCCCTCTTGCTCCCGCGTCAGGAGCGCAGGCGTTAAGAGTGCATCACCGGCGACGAACCCGTAAACAAGCCCTGGCTGAAAGCCCTCAAGCCGGGTCAGCGCTACACAGATAACCGCGATCAGCACCCCAACCGGGAAGACGCGGATGGTGCTCCGGAAGCCCCAGCTCCGGAGCATCAAGACCTGGCCACCGTCGTACACGTACGTGATCACCAGGAAAACACCGAGGAACGAGAAGAACAGTGCCAGACTCCGTTCGTTCAAACCAAAGTTCGGCTCTGCCAATCCGTAGATGAATGCCGCCAACGCAAGGATCGAGAACGGCCCTCCCGCACCGGGCAGAGCCAGCCGCCCTACGGCGTTCCACACCCAGGCAAACGGCGCTGCAATAACACCGAACACGGCTCGTACATCGTCGTCGTTCTCCTTGACGGTCTTGTTGAAGATCTCCGCTGTGAGGAAGAGCAAAACCATGGTCAGGATCGCGAATCCAGCATTTGTCGACACGACATCAGGGCTCATAGACAGATCGGTAAACCTGGGCACCGAGCGGACGAAGCTGGACCGAGCTGATTCCGCACCTCCACCCGTCGGCTCTACTGGCGCAGCAACCGGAACCTGGGTCGGATCTGGCTCTTCCGTTGGAATCACGGCGACAACCGGAGGTGGGCTCGCCGTAGGGTCGGGTGATGGCGAGGGTGAGGGAGGCGGCGCCGGTGACCGGGACGGCAGCGCTGGTGCCGCCGTAGGCGTGGTCACTGGTGTCACTGCCGCCGCGAGGACGACCGGCGATGGCGGGTTGGGGGACGGCGACGGTGATGGGCTGGGCGTCGGCGATGGGCTGGGCGTCGGCGATGGGTTGGGAGACGACGACGGCGACGGGCTAGGCGATGGCGATGGTGTGGGCACGCCGTTGAAGATCGTGCATGAACCCACTGATAGCGCTGCCGAGCATTCCCCCGTCGAAATGTAGTTGGCCGGTACCGGGGTCTCCTGCGCGAAGCAGACTGTGGTGTCGGTGTATCCCGTAACGTCGAACGTGAACGGCTGCGCTTCTGTCACCTGAGCGGACAACGGGTCCGGTGTAGCCCCGTCGGAGCAAACCAGGGCGACGCTTACCGGGTCGGTGCTGTCGTCCTCGAAGTCCTTGTGCACGGTGAATTCGCTAACTCTGAGGACGTTGGTAATCGTGCAGCCGCCCTCGCTGAGCGCGGCGATGCATGTCCCGGTTGAGGAGTAGCCCGGTGGCACCGTCTCATGCGCTGTGCAGTTGGGGTCGCCTGTGAAACCGGAGACGATGAAGGTTGCCGGTTTCATCTGCGAAGCAAACGCGGAAACCGGGCCAACAAGGGTATCGACGCAATTCAAAGTGACAACTACAGAGGCTGCGGAACTGGGCGAGAATACCTTGCGCACCTTGAACTCGGCTGTGCGGAGGGTGTTCGTGATGATACAGCTTCCCTCGGCGATGGTTGCGCTGCAAGTTCCCGGGGGGGTACCGCTCGCGTCGTATCCCGGGACCAGCGTCTCCGTCGCCGTACAGACCGCCGAGTCGTCGTTGTGATTGGCAATATCGAAATACGCGTTGCTCGAGTCCGTGGCTTGCTGGGGGCTGTTGACGACCGTGCCGTCGGTGCAAGTCAAGGTAATGTCAGTGGACAGATCATTATCTGCCGGGTTGGGCGAGAAGTCCTTGATCACCTGGAAGTCGGCTGTTCGCCGCGTGTTGGTGATCGTGCACGATCCTGACGGCCACAGCGGCGCGACGCAGATGCGGCTCGAGACGTAGAGGGGATCAAGGTCCGTTTCGGTTCCCGTGCACAGGGGGTTGGGTGCCGGCGAGAAGCCGACGATCGTGAACGACGCCGGCGCCGCCTCCGAAGCGACTCCATCCGCGGGGACGACGGTTCCGCCACCAGTGCAGGTTAGCTGCACGGACACGGTGTCGACTTTGTCCTCGTTGGCCCAATCCTTGTGCACACGGAAGGTTGCCTCGGTGCGGCTGACGAAGGTGCAGATCACCGTGCCGCCAGCGGACAGGGTGAACTCCTGGCTACTGCCGATTACCGGCTGAACGGAGCCTGAACAACTGAGACCGAGCATAAGCCACGGCGCCGGAAGGTCTTCTTCGATCCTGTAGTCGCCGGGTTCGCGGTTCGTGAAGAATTCATCCTGAGCGTCCGTGACTTCTCCGACTCCGGCGCCGGAAGTGCCAGGAGCCAGACGCGTGAGGGTTACCGGGAAGGTCGTTGGGTCGCCAGCCGGATCCGTGGACTGGCGGACGACGATCATCCCGAGCTTCGTGTTTGTGTATGTGCAGGTAACGATGTCGCCGTAGTCAAGGGTCAGGGCGATCGACGTACTGACTCCCTGGCTCACGCTCGGCGGGGAAGTGGTGCCGCCAGCGCACGTGACCCCATCCATGCGCCAACCCACGGAGTTGTACTCCTTGACGGTGTAGGTGCCTGGCAGAAGGCCGGTGAACATCTGGTCAGTGCCGTCCTGAACGAGGCCGTTCGCGTTGGTCGGACCGGTCAGTTCTACCGTGAACGACTGAGGATCACCGGCCGGGTCCGTCGTCTTCTGGACGACGATAGTGGCCGGCTTCACGTTGGTAATTGTGCAGGTGCCGACAGGCGCGAGCAGCGTCGCCGAGCAGGAGCTCTGCGTGTAACCGGACGGCACGTCCGTCTCGGTGGCGGTGCAGGTTGGGTTGCCGGTGTAGCCGTTCACCTGGAATTGGGCGCCGACGAGAGGCGTCTCGCCAGCGGGAAGGCTACTCTGGACAACGGTGCCACTTGTGCAAGTAAGGCTAACGTTGACGGTGCCAGCGAAGTCCGGGGTAAAGAGCTTGGTGACCGAGAATTGCGCCGTCGTGAGCGTATTGGTGATTGTGCAGTTTCCAGGCGCCGCACCGCTGCAGGTGCCTGCCGGACTACCGCTGGCGTTGTAGCCCGCTGGGATCGACTCGGTGGCGATGCAGGTTGGGGCGCTGGAGAAGCCCTGGATGTTCCACGTCTTGGGCGAGGCCGTCGAAACCAACTGGGCACCTTCAACGACCACGCCGCCGCCGGTACACGTAACCGTCACGCTGACGGAGGCCGGGTTCGGCGCGTCGGACCAGATCTTGTTGACCGTGAAGGTGGTGTCGTTTCGCGTGTTGGTGATCGTGCAGTTACCGGGACTGAGCAGGCCTCCCGTGCAGGTGCCTGTTGGGCTGCCGCTGGCTGAATAGCCCACCGGGATCGCCTCAGTGGCCGTGCACGTCGGTGTCCCGGAGAATCCGGAGACGGACCAGGCCTGGGACGAAGCGCTGCCGACGAACTGAGCGCCCGGGCTAACCGTGCCACCGCCCGTGCAGGTTACCGTGACGCTGACAGTGGCGGCGCTGGCCGGGTTCCAGATTTTGTTAACGGTGAAGTTGGCACCGTTCAGAGTATTGGTGATGGTGCAAGACCCAGGCGCTGGTCCGCTGCAGGTGCCTGCCGGGCTGCCGCTAGCCGAGTAGCCCGCCGGAACCGCCTCCGTGGCGGTGCAGATCGGGGCGCTGGAGAAGCCCTGGATGTTCCAGGTCTTCGGCGACGAACTGCCAACGTTCTGGGATCCCTCCACAACGGTTCCACCGCCGGTGCAGCTCACGGTCACCGGGACCGTAGCACCGCTGGCCGGGTTCCAGAA
>JANLRX010000406.1:0-6473 GCA_031362025.1 Chloroflexota bacterium | reverse complement strand
GAAAGAACTCTGAAGGATATGCTGGCGGACGGCGAACTGTCCCCCGCCATCTCCAAGCGGGTGCGCGCTCTCCTGCGCGACCTTGCGAAGGAAGACATGGAGATGGCAATGCTCGATCTTGCGCAGCTCTCACGCGCTGTGATGGCCACCGAGGAGCCCGCCTCGGGTGGCGAGGAGTACCCGGCCTCGGTCGTGATCTGCAGCGACGCTGGTGAAGCCCTCGTCGGCATGTGCGACGGCCCGGAGCCCGGTGGGCAATGCCCCTGGGCCAGCCCGGACGGACGACTGCCCTGCAGCGGCTCATGGCTCTCAACCCGCGGCTGGCAGTTCAAAGTCGCCGAAGACGCGATGGACGTCTGCCCGCTGGCCGTCGTCCTCGCGAAGGCCGGCTAGCCGATCACGCGCTAGTCCGGCTGTTGTTCGGCAGCGTCCATGTAACGACCCGAGCGCGCCAGGCTGCTCATCCGCAGCCGGTGCCGCAGCGCGGCCTGAGCGGCAGCAGCGTTCGCCGAGTTGCCAGCCCAGACCTCGATCGCCGGGTACTGCAGCGCGCGGCCGAACGAGTAAGTTAGCTCCCACGGCAGGCCGTCCCATTGCATCGCATTGAGGTTCGCGCACGCCTGCTCGCCTGTCTGGCCACCGGAAAGAAACGCGATGCCCGGCACCGCCTCCGGCACGCAACGCCGCAACGTGGCGACGGTGCGTTCCGCAATCTCCGCCGCGCTCGACTGGTCGGTCGAGCCCGTGCCGGGGATCACCATGTTCGGCTTGAGAACGATTCCTTCGAGCAGCACGCGCTTTGCCGCCAGCTCCGCGAAGACACGCTCCAGCACGGCCGTTGTAACCTCTTCGCAGCGCTGGATGTCGTGGTCGCCGTCCATCAGCACCTCCGGTTCGACGATAGGCACCAACCCGGCCTCCTGCACCATCGAAGCGTAACTGGCGAGCGCCTCGGCGTTTGTCGCGATGCAGCGCTCGCTCGGCAGCTCCGCGGTGATCAGGAACGTCGCCCGCCACTTCGTGAACCGCGCACCCAGCCCGCGGTACTCCGCGAGCCTCGCCGGCAGATCGTCCAGCCCCTCCGTGATCGTCTCATCGGGCGAGTCGGCGAGCGGTTTCGTCCCTGCGTCCACCTTGATTCCAGGGAACACACCCGCAGCCTTCAGCACTTCAGTCAACAGGGTTCCATCTGCCGCAGCCTGCCGGATCGTTTCGTCGAACAGGATCGCGCCGCTCACGTACTCGCCGATCCCGGGCGTCCGGAACATCATCTCCCGGTACGCTCCCCGGCTCTCGAGTGTTGATTCCACCCCGATCGCCACGAAGCGCTTCGTACACGTCTTCACCGACTCATCGACCGCGAGTATCCCCTTGTCAGGGGCGACCATTGCGCGCGCCGTGGCCGCCAGTTCGCTCTGGTTCGTCATGGTCCCGGCACTCCCACTCTCTCAACTGCGGCCCCAAAGCGCTCTCGGAACGCCTCCGGGGAGATGTTTGCGGCCTCCGCCAGCGATTCCAGCGTAGCTTCGTTCTCGAGGTCTGACGGCACGAGGCGAATCATATACTCGCGCGTCACCTTGTAGTGCTCGGAATCGATGTCCACCATGCGCGTGCTGATGCGGCCCGTCTCCGGGTCGGCGATCTCGCTGAACGGCAGCACACGCAGCCGTCCGTCTTCCAGGTGCACCAGCCCGCCGAGGCGCGTCCGCTCATCGGGCTCGGAGAGCAGGAAGCGCACAGCCCCGTAACCCAGCGTGCGCGTGTAGTCGATATCGAACGGGATGGGCGACGCGCATCGTAGCTCGTACCCGACCGTCACCGGTACGAGGTTCAGCGTCTGCCCACGCTCGACGAAGCGGCGCACCATCTCGCGCTCGATGATCGCAGCGAGCGGCACCTTCTCGAGGCGGATGTTGCCGTGCGCGTCGTAGCCGACCTCAACGCCCGGCAGGCCGCCGAGGTGCTCCGGTGACATCTTCGCGGCGACACCCTCCGCGACAACGGCAAGCCCATCCTGATGGCCTTGGGTGCGACGCTTAAGGACCGCACCCTCCAGCACGAGGCAGACGTCGCCGATCGTGATCTGAGGCGCCGCGAACTCCTCCGGGATCACCGTCACAGTCGCGCCCGCCGCTTTGCCGATGCCGAGCGCCAGGTGCCCGGCCTTGCGTCCCATCACAACGACCAGGCACCAGCGGTTTGTCGTGCGGGACTCCTCCATCAGGTTGAGCACGGACTGGGTGCCCACGTGCCGCGCCGTCTCGAAGCCGAAGGTAGGAGCGTTGGCTGGCAGCGGCAGGTCGTTGTCGATCGTCTTCGGGATGTGCGCGACGCGGATGCCGCTCCTCGCACAAACGGCCGCGGCCGCCGCGGCCGTGTCCTCGCCACCAATCGTCACCAGGTGCGTGATCTCCAGCTTCGATAGCGTGTCTGCGGTGCGCTGGAGGTCCTCCTCGCTGCGCATCGGGTTGGCGCGCGCCGTGCGGATGATCGAGCCGCCCTGGTAGTGGATCCGCGTCACGTCCGGCAGGCTCAGCGGGCGCACCATATCCGTGCGTCCCGCAATCAGGTGCTCGAAACCGTCGTAGATGCCGACGACCTGCAGCCCCGCCTGGATCGCGGCGATCGCCGCCGCGCTCAGCGCGCTGTTAATGCCAGGAGCAGGCCCACCGCCGACGAGGATGCCCAAACGCCCTTCAGCCATATGCCAAGTGTAGACCCACCGCGCACAGGCTCCAAACGGTATCATCGACTGCATGAGTGAATCCGCAAACCGCTGGCTCCAGACACGCTCTGTCTCCGGCGATGCTTATGACGCCACCTACGAACAGCGCGCCGCGGACGGCCAGGACGTGCACGGCGAGGCGAACTTCGTCCAGCGTTTCGAGTCGAAGTCCGTGCTCGATGCGGGCTGCGGCACCGGGCGCGTCGGTCGGGAGTTGGCGCGGCGAGGCCTCGACGTCGTCGGCGTAGACATCGACCCGCAGATGCTCGACACCGCCCGCCGCAAAGCTCCCGACATCGAATGGCGCCTCGCCGACCTCGCCACCGTCGACCTCAGCCGCACCTTCGACGCGATCGTGATGGCCGGCAACGTCATGATCTTCCTCGAACCGGGCACCGAGGCCGCCGTCACCGCTAACCTCGCGCGCCACCTCGAGCCAGGCGGTGTCCTGATCGCTGGCTTTCAGTTGCAGCCGGGACGCCTGAACCTCGAACGCTACGACGAAGTGGCCACCGCCGCCGGACTCACGCTCGCAGAGCGATGGTCTACCTGGGACGCGGACTCGTGGGTCCTCGGCGGCGACTACGCCGTCTCTGTGCACCGCCGCGACGAGTAGCCAACGCTACGCGTTCCCCGGTGCGGGCGTGGTCACGCGACCTCCAACGCCACGCGAAACCCGTAGTCGTTGTATCTGTACTCGGGCGGAATACTGCTCCGTGCTGAGCAACGCGATATCTTGACCGAATGTCGCCAGGCCCCTCCGCGGGACGATCGGCGCGCACCGGACGGCGGCCCAAGGGGGTCAACCTCCGGCGAAACAGCGTAGTACTCGGGGTCGTACCAATCGGAGCACCACTCGTGGATGTTGAACCCGATGTCGATCAGCCCGTAGCCATTTGGAGGCGCAGTCCCCACCTGCCATGTCGCGTCCTGCTTGAAGCGCCCGCCCGTGTCCTCGAACGACGTATCACCCCACGGATACTTGCGCCCGTCCACCCCACCGAGCGCCGCCTTCTCCCATTCCGCCTCTGTGGGCAGGCGATAGCGTTGGCTGGACGTTTCGCTCAGCCATCCGCAGTACGCCATGGCCTCGAACCAGCTCACGCCAGCAACGGGCTGGCGAGGGTGATTGAACGCTGGGTCCTCCCAGAATCGCGGCGACTCTGCCTCCGTGGCCGCGAGATACGCGGCGTAGTCCTCGTTCGTCACGGGCAGAATGGCCACGCGGAAAGCGGAGAGGATTACTCGGTGGGCCGGGCGTTCATCGGGGCGGGCGTTGTCGTCGCCCATCGTGAACGGGCCGGCGGGGATGAGCGCCGTCTCGAAAGCTGTCAGCTTGCGACGGCGACGGGTTCGTGCGTCATTTCGAGCAGCCGGCGCCGCGTCTCCAGCTGCACGAACAGCGGCACGAAGTCGGGCACGCGGGCGTTCCGGTAGTGGTCGAGCGTTTCGCGCGTGACCTGGATCACGGCTTCGAGGGGAATCATGGTGGAGAACTCCCGCACAAGCTCCCGCTCGATGTCGTTCAGCCGGTCGTTCAGCGCGTCGCTCATTGCGTCCTCCCCTGAATCATCCGTTCGCTCCTCCGCGATTAAACGCTGGTTACGCACGCCTGACAACCAGCCAGCACCGGTTATCGACAAATCCATATTCCGTTTACTGCCGTCTTACTTCAAATCCCCGTCGAAACACCCACGAGGCGGCCGATCGCGAACGTCACCGCCGCCGCCAGCACTCCGAGGCCGACCTGCCGCGCGCCGCTGTAGAGCGCGCTCCGGCCTGTGAACAGCGACACCCCCGCGCCGACGCCGAACAGCGCCAGCGCGCTCATCCCGGCGCTGGCCACCACGTAGCCAATGCTAGCGTCCGCGAACACGAACGGCGCAACCGGGATCAGTGCCCCGATAGCGAACGCAAAGAACGAACTCGCGGCCGCGCCCCACGGCGATCCTAGCTCGCTCGGGTCGAGGCCCAGCTCTTCGCGGACCAGCGTGTCGAGCGCGATCTCGGGGTTCTCCATCAGGCGCGCCGCGGTTTTGTCGGCCTCGTCCTTGTTCAGCCCCTTCGCCTGGTAGATCAGCGAGATCTCGCGCATCTCCTCCTCAGGCACCGCCAGCAGCTCGGCTCGTTCGAGTTCGATCTGACGCTCGTACAGCTCTCGTTGCGCGCGCATCGAAACGTACTCGCCCGCCGCCATCGAGAACGAGCCTGCTAGCATCCCCGCGATCCCGGCCAACAGCACGAAGTCGCCGGTCGTCTGAGCGCCGGCGAAGCCCATCACGAGCGCCGTGTTGGAGACAAGCCCGTCGCTCGCTCCAAAGATGCTGGCCCGGAGGATGCCGCTGCCGCCAGACCGGTGCCAGCGCTCCCGCTTGACGATCGCCGCCGAAGCGTCTTCCTGCTTATCGCCGTGTGCGAGCTTCGACATGATCAGCCGGTGCTCCCGTTCGTCGGGTGCGAGCGCCTGCGCCGTCGCGTCCTGCGCCATGTACGCGCCGTACGCCCCCGCCTCCATCGAACGCACGATTGGGATGACAGAGCCGACGCCAAATACCCGCGCGATCAGCTTCAGGCCACGAACCTTCAGGCTAGGGCCGTGCTCGCGCGGCGCAACCCCCGCCTCCCGCAGCTTCTCCCGCCAGACGTTGGCGTGGCGCTCTTCCACCGCGGAAAGCTCCGTGAAGATGCGTACGCGCTCCGGGTCCTTCTCCGTCTCCGCGAGCATCTGGTAGATGAAGACGCCGTCGATCTCGTCGTCCAGGTTCGCCTGGAAACGCCGGATATCCTCGCGGCTGGCCGGTGTCGTTGAGGTGGACTCGGTGGTCACGCCCTCCAGTATAGCGACGATCACGCGAACACCCTCAGGGCGAAAATCCCTTCGCGGACGTGCCAAACAGCCCCTACACGTGGCTCAGGACGCCGCCCTCAATCCAAACCACCTGCCCCGTCAGATAATCCGCCGCGTCCGACGCCAGGTACACGGCCGCGCCGGCGATCTCCTCCGGCTTGGCGAGCCGCTTGTACGGCAGGTAGCGCTCCAGCTGCTGGCGGGTCTCCTCCGCGGCGATCATCCCCATCCCCTCGGTCCAGCCAGCGCCGATCGCGTTCACGTTGATGCCGTTGCGTGCCCACTCCAGCGCCAGCGCGCGCGTCAGGTTGAAGACGCCCGCCTGCGCCGCGCAGTACGCCGCGCCGTTGATCATCCCCCGCTCACCCAGCACCGAGCCGACGTTGATGATCCGTCCATGCTCCTTCGCCAGCATCTGCTTCCCGGTCGCCCGGCTCGCCAGGAACGGCCCGCCGAGGTTCGCGTTCAGCACGCGCTGCCACTCCGCGAACGACGTCTCGATGATCGGCTTCGCGAACGGCAGATCCTGCGCGTTCACGAGGATGTCGATCGACCCAAGCTCCTGCACCACGCGCGAAACGAGCGCCTCGACCTGCGCTTCATCCCCAGCATCCAGCGCCTGCGCGAACGTCTTGCGGTTGAGCGCCCAGAGTTCGTTCGAGCAAGAGTTGGCGAGCACCTCCTCGCGCTGCACCGGCGTTGTTGTCGCCACCGCCACATCGGCCCCCGCCTCCCCCAGCGCAACAGCGATCGCCCGACCGATCGGGTTCGAGGCGCCGATCACGAGCGCGGCCTTTCCGTTCAGCGAGAACTGCTCGCGCATCAGGCCACCTCCTCGGGCAGCGGCACGACCGGCGCGAAGCCCGTCGGCACGTGCCCGCCCGCCAGCCCGCCACCGTC
>JANLRX010000403.1:0-5678 GCA_031362025.1 Chloroflexota bacterium | reverse complement strand
CGTGCTGTTCAACCTGATGCTCGGCCTCTTCAACCTGATCCCAATCGCCCCGCTGGACGGCTTCAAGGTCGTGCAGGGCCTGCTGCCGCGCGATCTGGCCCGCGAGTTCTCAAAGACTGAGCAGTACGGCCCGATGATCCTGATCGCCCTCATCGCCCTGCCCTTCCTCACCGGCGGCCGCTTTGGCCTGCTCTTCGAGGTCATGCAGCCGATCATCCGCGTCCTCGTCAACGTTTTCGCGGGTGTCGATCAAAACGTCTTTGTTTGAGCGAGCCTTCTACCGCATCGGACAGCTGCGCCGCGCGCTGAACCCGCAGATCACCGCGACGGAAGACGCCGCCGCCCGCAACGCCCTCGGCGAACGCCTCTACCCGCTGTTCGCCTCGCTGGACGCCGCCGACCAACGCCACTCCCTCGACGTCTTCGAGTCACTGCTCGAGAGCGGCCACACCGACCCGGACCTGCTCACCGCCGCGCTGCTGCACGACTGCGGCAAAGGCGCCTTCGCCGGAGCCCGGATCGGCCTCAGGCATCGTATAAGTTATGTCATGCTCGCGCCGATACCACCCGTTCTACAGACCGCTTCCCGGATCAGCCCCGGCCTCGCCGCCCTCCGAGACCACGGCCCGCGCACCGTAGCCCTGGTCTGCGAGTACGGGGCATCAGCGGCGGTCGTCGAGCTCATCGAGCAGGCGGAAGGCGTGCGGCCTCTGGACGAACGCGGACGCGCCCTCAAACGGGCTGACGACGCCACCTAGAGGGCTGGTAAGCTAGGGAAACCATGAGCGAAGCAGCAGGCAAGATCACGATCATCGGGCTCGGCCTCATCGGCGGGTCGCTGGGCCTCGCAATCAAGCGCGGCGGCCTCCAGCGCGTGCGCGTCGCCGGCAACGACATCCACGGCGACGTTCTGCGTAAGGCCGAGAAGATGGGGGCGATCGATGAGGCGCACAAAGACATCGGCAAGGCCGTAGACGGCGCCTCGATGGTGATCGTCGCCACGCCGATCCTCGAGACCCGCGACACCTTCAACGCCATCGCTCGGCACGTCGCAGAAGGCGCAGTCGTCACCGACACCGCGAGCACGAAGACTGACGTTATGCGCTGGGCCAAGGAGATGCTGCCAGAGCACGTCAGCTTCGTCGGTGGGCACCCGATGGCCGGCAAAGAGAACCAGGGCATCGAGAACGCCGAGGCCGCGCTCTTCGACGGCAAGGCCTACTGCATCGTGCCCTCCGTCACCGCAACTCCGGAGGCGATCAAGAGCGTCACCGGGCTCGCCCACCTCGTCGGCGCCGACCCCATATACATGGACGCAGCGGAGCATGACCAGTACGCGGCCGCGATCAGCCACATGCCGCTCGTCATGTCGACCGCGCTCTTCTCCCTGATGCGCGAGAGCCCCTCATGGACGGACATCGGTGCAATGGCCGGGCCGGCGTTCCAGGATATGACGCGGCTCGCTTCCGGCGACCCAGGGATGGCGCACGGCATCTGGCGCACCAACCGCGAGGCGATCATCCACTGGACGGAGCGCCTGATGGCCGAGCTCGCCCGTTACCGGGACATGCTGCAAGACGCCCAGGACGAACAGCTGCTGGAAGCGTTCGGCACCGCGCGTCTGCTCCGTGATGCGTTCGTCGCCGAGCCTCCGCGCCGCCGCCCCGACCCCACTTCGCAGGAAGTCGACCGGGGCAAAGCGCTGATGGACATGTTCGTCGGCGGGATGATGGCCGACAACATCCGCCGCGTCCAAAAGATCCCGGAACTCATGAACGAAAAGGTGCGAGAAGAGACGGACAAAGAGACCGGCGAAAAGAAGAAGGTTTCCCTCGCCGACAAGATTGGAGAGGGCGTGCGGCGCGATCTGGAGAAACTAGAAGCGAAGCGAGCCGCTCGCGAGGCCAAAAAGCCCAAAGGAGACGCCTGACAAGCGAACGTTCAATAGAAAAAGTTCAATCCTGTCACGAGACTGTTATGGCTGGAATGCCCGTACCTGGTGTGATAAGGATATCGTTAGACCAGACGCATTAGCATGCAACGAAGGTGGCTCTCAGCAGAGTCAGTGCGCGTGAGGTGAAGGAGGAATTGAATGGCACAAGCCGCCCGCAATGGTCACGGGACCGAACTGGTTCACGTCGGCTTCGGCAACTTTCTCGCAGTTAACAAGGTGCTCGCGATCGTGACCCCAACGTCTGCCCCGATCCAGCGCATGATCCGCGAGGGTAAGAAAGAAAAGCACATCATCGACATCACCAGCGGTCGCCGGACCAAGGCCGCGGTGTTCACGGACACCGGCCAGATCATGCTCGTGGCGATCACGCCCGAGGCGTTGGCTGGCCGGGTGACTGCGGCGCGCCAGGGTAAGATCGCCCAGGCCCAGGCGCCGGTCGACTAACGCTTGGCGCGCCCGCCCCTGCTCGTTATCCTGACGGGGCCCTCCGGGGCGGGAAAAGACTCCGTCCTCGCACGCCTCAAGCACCGTCCGGACATCGTCTTCGCGCCCACGACAACAACCCGCGCGCGCCGGGAGGGCGAGCGTGACGGCATCGACTACCACTTCGTCACCAAAGATGAATTTGCCCGCATGCTGGACAGCGGTGAACTGCTGGAGCATGCCGTCGTCTACGGCCAGGACAAGGGTCTTACCCGTAATACCGTCCGCAAGTTGCTGGAAGGCGACCGCGACGTCTTGATCAGGGTGGACGTCCAGGGTGCTCGATACATCAAGTCCATCATCCCGAGCGCCGTCACGGTCTTCGTCGCCCCGCCATCTAGCGATGAGCTGCGGAAGCGACTCAGCGAACGCGGCACGGAATCCCCGGAAGAACTCGCGCTGCGTCTGGCCACCGCCGACAGCGAGATGGCCTCCCGCAGCGAATTCGATCACGTCGTCGTCAACTACGATCTCGGCCGCGCAGTCGCTGAGATCGAGGCGATCATCCGCGAGGAGCACGCGCGCCCCGGTCGCGAACCCATCGCCCTCTGAACTCCCTCTGGAACGCCACGCCCGCGGCTGATACTGTCTCCCTCATGGAGCCGTACTAGTGCCCGAAAAACTACTCTGGTGGCAGACCGGCATCGTCTATCAGATCTACCCGCGCTCTTTCCAGGACTCGAACGGCGACGGCGTCGGCGACCTGCCGGGAATCACCAGCCGCCTCGACTACCTCCAGTGGCTCGGCGTCACCGCGATCTGGATCTCACCCTGCTTCCGCTCGCCGATGAAGGACTTCGGCTACGATGTCTCCGACTACCGGGACATCGACCCGCTGTTCGGTACTCTCGCCGACATCGACCAGCTGATCGCCGAGGCCCACGCCCGCGGCCTGAAAGTCATCCTGGACTTCGTGCCCAACCACACCTCTGACCAGCACCCGTGGTTCCGGGAGGCGCGATCATCCCGTGACAACCCCAAGCGCGACTGGTACATCTGGCGCGACGGCAAGCCGGACGGATCGCCACCCAACAACTGGCTCTCGAACTTCGGCGGCATCGGCTGGACCTGGGACGAGACGACGCAGCAGTGGTACTACCACGCCTTCCTCTCCGAGCAGCCGGACTTGAACTGGCGCAACCCGGAGGTCCGTGCCGCCATGTGGGACAACCTGCGCTTCTGGCTGGACCGCGGCGTCGATGGCTTCCGTATCGACGTGATGAACCACCTGATCAAGGACAGCGAACTCCGCGACAACCCCATAAACCCCGAGTACCGCAAGGGCCAGAACCCCTATCGCCAGCTCATCCCTGCCTACTCCTCGGACCAGGCCGAAGTGCACGAGGTCGTCGCCCAGATGCGAGACGTGTTTAACGAGTACGACGAGCGCGTCATCATCGGCGAGATCTACGAACCGATCCCGCGTCTCATGCTGTACTACGGGACCAACGGCAACGAGGCGCACCTGCCGTTCAACTTCCAGCTGCTGATGGTGCGCTGGCAGGCGCGCACCATCGCCGCCGTGATCGACCAGTACGAGGCGGCGCTCCCACCCGGCGCCTGGCCCAACTGGGTGCTCGGGAACCACGACCGGCCCCGGTTCGCCTCAAACGTCGGGCGGGCCCAGGCACGCGTTGCCGCGATGACATTGCTCACCCTCCGCGGCACGCCCACGCTGTACTACGGCGACGAGATCGGCATGGAGAACGTCGACATCCCGCCCGAAAAGGTTGTCGACCCGCCCGGCAAGGTGCTCGGCGTCGGACGAGACCCGGAGCGCACGCCGATGCAGTGGGACGACACCACAAACGCCGGCTTCTCCGCCGCCGAGCCGTGGCTCCCCATCGCCCCGGATTACGCCGCCTACAACGTCGCATGCGAACGCGACGACCCGGACTCCTTCCTCACCCTCCACAGGCGCCTGATCGACCTCCGCCAGACCGAACCCGCCCTCAACGCCGGATCCTATCGCCCCGTCCCCGCAGACGGCGACATACTGGCCTACATCCGCGAGGCAGATGGCCAACGCTTCCTGGTCGCCCTGAACCTCGGAGACTCGCCTCAGACGCTGCCGCTCGACGCCGAGCTAGTCGGAACCATCGCTCTCACCACCCACCTCGACCGCGAAGGCGAGGACGTGCGGGGAACGGTGGAGCTGCGCGCGGACGAGGGCGTTGTCGTACGGCTTACTTGACACCTCTCGCGCCCCGCCGATACACTGCCACCAAATCGAATACCGACGGCAACGATCGGGAGTAGTACCCTGCAAAGCGGGGCCCAGAGAGCCGGGGACAGGTGAGAACCCGGCGCCAGCGCAACAGGTGAATGGATCCGGGAGCCGCCAGCCGAATCCGCCCGAGAGGCGGATAGGCCAGGCCGGAGAGGGCACCGTTACAGGCCCAACGCATCATCCGCCCCGGCGGATCGTGCGTATAACCAAGGTTCTTCGAGCAATCGGAGGACGAACAAGGGTGGCACCACGAGACCTCTCGTCCCTTTTAGGGCGAGGGGCTTTTTTATTGCCACAAACGCTGACGTAGAGACGAGTCGCTGGGTCGTCTCACGGCAGCGCGAACGGAGACAACGCATGGACAACACGAAGACGCAAGAAGGCACTACCGGGATCAACCCGAACTGGAAGCGGATGCTGACGGGCGACCGCCCCACCGGCCCGCTCCACCTCGGCCACTACGTCGGCACGCTGAAGATGCGCGTCGAGCTGCAGGAGAAGATCGATACGTTCGTGCTCATCGCGGATCTCCACGTCCTCACGACTCGAACCGACAACCTCGAAGAGATCGGGCACAACATCCACGAGTGCGTGCTCGACTACCTCTCCGTCGGCATCGACCCGGAGAAGACGACGATCTACTTGCAGTCGCTCGTGCCGGAGGTGCTGGAGCTGTTCTGGCTGTTCATGCCGCTCGTCAGCGTGCCGCGCGGCCAGCGCATCCCGACCCTCAAGGAGCAGGTCCGCGACCTCCAGCTCGAAAGCGCGTCGCTGGCGCTGCTCTCATACCCGGTTCTGCAGTCGGCCGACATCCTGATGGTGAAGGGCGACGTTGTGCCGGTGGGCAAGGACCAGGCCTCGCACGTCGAACTCACGCGTGAGATCGCGCGTCGCTTCAACCAGACTTACGACCGCGAAGTCTTCCCCGAATCGGACGCCTACATCACGCCCGTTCTCATCGGTACGGACGGCCAGCCCAAGGCCAGCAAGTCGATCGGCAACGTGATCATG
>JANLRX010000387.1:0-4004 GCA_031362025.1 Chloroflexota bacterium | reverse complement strand
CAGCGGCTCAGCTTTGGTAACCGCCTGCCCGCCGGACGGTCAAGCTCCATCTGCGGCAACAGCAGGCTTCGCAGGATCCCGCGCAGTCGCGGCCCGTCCAGGTTGGAGATGACCCGCCCGTTGGCGGCGATCGATATCTGTCCAGTCTCTTCGGATACCACCACGGCCACAGCGTCCGTGCGCTCCGTGATGCCCAGCGCCGCCCGGTGCCGCGTCCCGTGGAACCCTTCCATCCGCTCCGAGAGCGGCAACGTCACGCTCGCCGCAACCACGCGGTCCTCGCGGACGATCACAGCCCCGTCGTGCAGCGCCGAGTTGGGGAAGAACACGCTCATCAGTAGTTTCGTGGAGCAGACCGCGTCCACCTTCTCCCCGGTGTCGATGTAGTCCTCAAGCCCCGTTTCGCGCTCGACCACGAGGATCGCGCCCATCTGCTTCTCGGACAGCAGCACCGTAGTCTCCGCAATGCACTCAACGACCGTCTCGTACAGCGCGCGGCTCGGCCACGGCCAGCGACCCGTCCGTCCGAGTCGCTCCAGGAACCGCCGGATCTCGCTCTGGAAGATGATCGGGATGCCCAGCAACAACGCCGGGAAGGAGTTCCGCAGGATCCAGCTGAACACCGTCAGGTCCATCGTCTCGGTCAGGATCACGGCCCCGATCACCACGATCAGCATGCCGCGCAGGAGCGACATCGCCGTCGTGCCCTTCACCAGCAGCAGCCCGATGTACACCAGCAACGCGATGATCGCGATGTCGATGACGCTCGCCGGCTCAAACCGGTTCAGCGAATCGTTAACGCTATTCCAGATACCCACTAGGCCAGCACCTCGTCCGCCAGCAGCAGCGCCAGCACAGCCTTCTGCGCGTGCAGCCGGTTCTCGGCCTGGTCAAACACCACGGACTGCTTCCCATCGATCACGTCGGCGGCCACTTCTTCGCTGCGGTGTGCCGGCAAGTCGTGCATAAAGATCGCATCCGGTTTCGCCAGCGACATCAGCCGCGCATCCACCTGGTATCCCGTGAACGCCTCGCGCCGCGAAGACGCCTCGCTCTCTTGTCCCATGCTCGCCCACACGTCTGTATATACGACGTCAGCGCCCGTGGTGGCCTCCGCAGGCTCGTTCATCTGCTTAATCTGTGCGCCAGTCGATGTCGCGAGCGCCTCGGCTTGCGCCAGCACCTCGCGCGGCACCTCGTACCCGTTCGGCGAAGCGAAGTTCACGTTCATCCCGGCCATCGCCCCCGCCAGCGCCAGCGAGTTCGCCACGTTGTTCCCGTCGCCCACGTACGCGAGCGTCACACCCTTCAGCGTGCCTTTGTGCTCGCGCACCGTCAGCAGGTCCGCCAGCGCCTGGCACGGGTGTTCCGTCTCCGAAAGCGCGTTAATCACGGGCACGTCCGCATACTCCGCGAGCGTCTCCACGGTCTTCTGCTCAAACGTCCGGGCTGCAATGCAATCAACATAACGCGAAAGTACCCGGGCAACGTCTTCAGGCGTCTCCCGGTCCCCGAGGCCGACTTCCGGCGGCGACAGGTAGATGCAATCTCCCCCCAGTTGTCGCATCGCCACATCAAAAGAAACGCGAGTACGCAGGGAAGGTTTCTCAAAAACAAGGGCTAATACGCGCCCCGCCAGGATCGGCCGCCGTCCGCTATCCTTCAGCGCCATCGCCGTATCCAGCACATGCGCAAGCTCAGACGGTGTCAGATCAGCGATAGATAGAAAATCACGCCCGCGCACGGATACCTCCAGAAACAACCCAAGTATAGCACCGAGCCACTCTCACCCAGAGCACCCAGCAGTGCTGTAGCTGCGGCGCTTTAGCCCCGCCAGCGCAGCGCGAAGCGCCAACCCTCACCCTGAGCCTGTCGAGGTGCCGCGAGCGCACCTCACCCGCACGACTGCCTGCTCGCCCCTGGCGTGGGCCTCCCGTAGCCGCGGCGGCTTCAGCCCCGCCTCAAATCATGTCACGCCGCTGCTGGCACAACCCTCCGGACCGCTCTTCCTGCCTGCCCGCGCGAAGGAAGTATGCCGAACTATGGCGCCATTCCCAACTGATACCTCCAACACCCCAACCACACCGATCCGCCCACCAGAGCGCCCCTCGCCCGCCGCAGCGGAGAGGGGTTGGGGGTGAGGGAACTCCCTGCTATCATCTCCCCACCACCAACCCCTCTGGCTACTGGCTACTGGCTACTGGCTACTCCCAAAGGAGGCTCCCATGACCCGTCCCCTCGTTGCGTTCCAGATTCGCGGCAAAGACCCCGCCCGCCTCAACGACTTCTACCGCGAGATCTTCGGCTGGGAAACGAAGGCCAGTCCCCTCGGCATCATCGAGATCCCAGCCGGCATCGGCGGCCCGGAGGGCGGCGTAGGCGGATACATCATGACTGCCCCAGAGCCCCATATCGCCCTCTTTGTCCAGGTTCTCGACCTCGTCGAAACCCTCGCCAAAGCCGAAACCCTCGGCGGCAAGCGCATCCAAGAGCCCCTCGACATCCCCGGCGGCCCCACCATCGCCGAGATGGCCGACCCCGAAGGCAACCACATCGGGCTCGTCCAGCAGTAGGCGAATTCGCCCGCTCCTGATATCCTTGCCGCTCGTGAGTACCCGCACCACTTCCCTCGTCGTCCGTGAGATGACCGAGTCCGACGTCGAACCCCTGGCCGCCGCCCTCGGCTGGCCCGCCTACGGCATCGGACGCCGCTGGAACGAGCGTCTCGCCGGCTACCGCGAAATGTTCATCGCCCTCGAAAACGGCGAAGCCGTCGGCTCCGTCAGCATCAACCTCAAGGACGACATCCCCGGCCTCCTCCACCTTTTCGCCCTCGACGTCTCCGAGCCCAACCAGGGCCGCGGCATCGGCACCCGCCTCATCGAGCGCGTTGAAGACACCGCCCGCGCCCGCGGCCTCACCGGCGTCTGCCTCGAAGTCAGCATCGCCAACCACAACGCCCGCCGCCTCTACACCCGCCTCGGCTACCACACCGAAGGCGCCCCCTTCGCCAACCAGTGGAACCGCTACGACGCCAACGGCAAACTCACCGAAGAAGTCGTCGAAACCGTCGAGCGCATGTCCAAACGCTTCGACACGTGAGTGAGCAAAGCGAACTCATCCTGAGCCTGTCGAAGGGCCTTCCGCCCCAGGCGGACACCACGACAGAGCCTGTCGAAGCGCCTAATCCCCGTACGGACAGAGCTTCAGCTCTGTCAAACGGGGCGGCGTGGGGAGGCTACTCGCATCGGCAACCAGAAACCGTGGTGCCCGGCACCCAATTCCCCGCAGCCATCCCCCAATCACCAAGCACCAGCCACTAACCACCGATGCAAACCGGCGTCTCCTACTACTCCTCCCGCGACATCCGCCACATCCGCGCCGACCTCGCCGAAATGCGCGAAGCCGGCTGCACCTACGTCGTCCACTGCTACACCGAAACCGACCTCGCCTACCACCGCAAGCTCATGCGCCAGGTCGCCGACGCCACCCACGAAGCCGGCCTCGAGGTTTGGTTCGACCCCTGGGGCCTCGTCGGTATCTTCTCCGGCGAAACCTTCACCCGCTTTCCCCTCGATCACCCCGAGACCTGGCAGGTCCTCTCCGACGGCCGCCGCGTCCCCAGCGCCTGCCCCAACCACCCCGCCACCCGCGAGTTCGTCCGCGGCTGGATCGACGCCTGCGCCGATGCTGGCGGCGACGTCGTCCTGTGGGACGAGCCTCACTTCTGGTCCGCCCTCTGGGCCCGCGACTTTCGCCCCGCCTGGGCCTGCTACTGCGACACCTGCCGCACCCTCTTTCGCGATCGGTTCGGCCACGAACCACCCGCCGAGTTCACTCCTGAGATCAAGCAGTTCCGCGAGTTCGTCCTTCTCGACTTCCTCACCGGACTCTGCGGCCACGCCCGCGGGAAGGGCCTCCGCAACGCCCTCTGCCTCTTCCCCACCGACCTCCCACACCACGGCTTCCACGAGCCCGGCGAGATGCTCCGCGCCTTCATCAAG
>JANLRX010000376.1:0-2504 GCA_031362025.1 Chloroflexota bacterium | reverse complement strand
GGGCGCGCGTCCCTGAGGGGACGACGAGCGTGCAGTTCGCGACGCGGCTGCTGGACGAGGTGGGCGTCGTCGTCACGCCGGGGATCGGCTACGGGCCGACGGGCGAGGGCTACGTACGGCTCTCGCTGACGATCCCGGACGACCGGCTGGAAGAGGGCGTAAAGCGGATGGAGACGCTGGCCGGTAGTTGGAAGTAGCGACTATAGGAACGGCCTCGCGCTAAGGCGAGGCCGTTTGATGTGCAGATGGTGGAGACGGAGGGGAATTGAACCCCTCGTCCAGAAAAAAGCCGGCCTGGATGTACTACAAGCTTAGCCTTCGCTTTAATCTTGCCCTGCGTACCGCCGAAGGCAGCGTCACCGCCGGGCCAGCCGATGGTCTTTTGCCTCCCTTATCGGCGTAGGGGAGACAGCACCCCGACATTGCGTCAGCGGGTCCTGCCCATCGGGGTGAGGCCTGGACCAACCGTCGTTACCTAATTAGGCAGCGAGTGCGTACTGGTTTGTGCCAGTTGTTTTTTTGCCAGGTGATTAACGAGGGAGCTGGCGTCCTCGGCTTGCAATCCGGACTCGTACCTTCACTGTCGAACCCTTACGTCCCCAGATATACCGATTATAGCACATATGAGCGTCCTCGAAGCTCGCTGTTTCCCGGCGGTAAGATGCGGACGACAGACCCTCGGGAAGACAGATAGGTGGTACGAGCATGAATCCGAACCGTTCGCCGGGTGAGATCGCCCGCATCGTCGACAGGCTGCAGGAAGAGGTGAGCCCGCTCGTGCACCCACAGCGGGTGATCGCGGGGATGCGGCGCGAGGCGCCCGCTTTCAACCGGGCCAACACCTGGCTCGCGGACCACATCGTCGCCGTGGTGGGGACGATGATCTTCTTCTACGTCCTCTGCGCCGTGCTTGGCGTGTGGGTAATCTGGCAGAGCGGGATCAACGGGGACAAGGGCTTCGATCCGTTTCCGTATTCGTTCCTCTTCTTCGTCCTCGGCGGCGTCATGCAGTCGCTCTTCGTGCCGACGATGCTGACGACGTCCAACCGGGCCGCGCTGCGGGACCAAATAAAGGATGAGAGCGACCACCGCGCCTGGAGCCACCTCTACGCCGTGAACGACCGCCAGCTCGAGCTGCTGGAGCAGATGGCGAAGAAGGTGCTGGGGGACGAGTACGAGGCGCCGACGCCGGGCGAGGTGGATTGAAGACAGCTGTGATCCCCGAGGCACCCGCAAGATCCCTCCGCTCCGCTTCGCTCCGGTCGGGATGACAATGGGGAGAGGCGCTCCGGTCGGATGACAGGCCCGGGAGGGTGCCTTAGGCGCTAAGGTTAGGCTCGGCTGCGCATGGCGCGCTGTATTGAGCGCTCGGCTTCGCGTTCGGCGATCGATTCGCGCTTGTCGTATTTACGCTTGCCCTTGGCGAGAGCGATCTCGAGCTTGGCGCGGCCGTTCTTCAGGTACATGCGCAGGGGGATGATCGTCGTGCCGGAGGTCGTGGCCTCGCGCTCCAGCTCCTTGATCTCGCGCTTGTGGAGGAGGAGCTTGCGGCTGCGCGTCGGTTCATGGTTATCGCGACTGGCGGCAGCGTAGCGGGCGATGTTCGCGCCGACCAGCCACAGCTCACCGTTGTCCGGGCGCACGTAGGCCTCGCGGATGCTGACGTGACCGTCGCGGATCGACTTGATCTCGGTGCCAACAAGCGCCAGGCCGGCTTCGAACGTCTTGAGGATGTGGTAGTCGAAGCCTGCCCTGCGGTTGGTGGAGACTGTCTTCTCGCCGGCGCTCATGACCGGTAATCATCGAGGCTGTGGCCCCGACCGACAAGGTGCGCGCTCATAGCAGGGGAGCGCTTGACATAACTTGTCTGTCCGCTATTCCGCCGCGACGGCGATCTGGTCCTCCAGGAGGCCGATCGCGGCGCTCATCTGCGGGCCGTAGCCGAGTTGCAGCTCCTGGCTCAGCTCGTCCGGCGTCTGCTCGATCGGTACGTCCGGGGTGAGGCCGACGCCTTCGATCAGCGTGCCGTTGGGGGTAAGCCAGCGGGCGATGGTGACGTAAAGCGCGCCGCCGTTGGAGAGTTCACGGATGTGGTTTACGGAGCCCTTGCCGAACGTCTGCTGGCCGACGAGCTGGGCGCGGCTGTGGTCACGCAGGGCGCCGGCGAGCACCTCGGAGCCAGACGCGGAGCCGTTGCTGACGAGGATCACGACCGGGATGTCGATGAACTCGCCGCCGGGGTTGGCGCTGTACACGGTCTGGCCGCCGTCACGGTCAACCTGAGTGAGGACGGTGCCGCCGTCGAGGAACATGTCGGCGACCGATACGGTAGCGTCGAGCCCGCCGCCGGGATTGCGCCGCAGGTCCAGGACCAGGCCCTTGTAGCCCTCATCGCGGATGCGGGTGAGCTCGGTGCGCAGATCTTCGACGGTCTCGTTCGTGAACTGCGAGATCTCCAGGTACGCCAGGTCCGGAACGACGACGCCTTCTGAATCCTTGACCTC
>JANLRX010000357.1:0-6684 GCA_031362025.1 Chloroflexota bacterium | reverse complement strand
TCGAGCCCGCCCGTATCTGGCTCCGGATGCACCACCACGATGCACCCCGGTAGCCGTGCTTGAATGTCGTCCGCGATCGTGTCGGCTACCTCGTGGACGTGCGTTACCGTGCCTTCTGGATCGAAAAGCACGTGCATATCCACGTGACGCGTCGCACCTGAGCGCCGTGTGCGAATGTTGTGGTAGCCACGGACCTCGTGCTTGTGCGCCTCCAGCACATCCAGGATCGCCCGCATGTCCTCTTCCGGAAGCGCCGCGTCCATCATCTCCTCGATCGCCGTCCGCACCAAACCGATCGCCGTGTACGCCATGTACGCCGCCAGCGCCAGCGCCACCAACGGGTCGAACACCTCTTCGTCCGTCGCCCACACCAACAGCAGGCCCACGATGATCGCCCCGGCCTGCACCACGTTCGTCCGCAGGTGCGTAGATTCCGCCCGCAACGCCATTGAGTTCGAGCGCTTCGCCTCCCGCGCCATCAAGTAGCCCACCACCAGGTTCGCCGCGCCCGCGATCACCATCGCGACGAGTCCCACCTCGACATGGATCTCTGGCGATCCCTCGATCAACCGCCGTATCGCCTGGTACGTGATCACGCCGCCGCCGACGCCGATGATCGTCGCCGCCACCGCTGCCGACAGCGCCTCGACCTTCCCGTGGCCGTACGGGTACTGCTCGTTCGCCGGCTGCCGCGCGATCCGTACGCTCAGCAGAGCCGCGAACCCGGCCGCCAGGTCCGTCCCGCTGTCCACTGCGTCGGAGAGCACCGCAATGCTATCGCTGATCGTGCCCAGCACCAGCTTCAGGGCCAGCAGGCAGGCGGTTACGGCAAGCGAGATTGCGGCGATGCGAAACGGGGCGTCGCTCAGCGCCGAGTGCGCCTCCGCTGGGGAGCCGCCTTCGGAGTGGTTATGCTGACTTGCGGGTGATGACATTCCGCGCGGCCTGCGCGATCGCCTCCGGGGTCATCTCGAAGTACTTCAGCAGCTCTTTCCAGGTGCCGCTCGTGCCGTAGCGTTCCTTCATTCCGACGCACTCCACCGGCGTCGGGCGCTCCATCGCCAGTGCCTGCGAAACGATCGTCCCCAGCCCGCCGAAGATGAAATGGTCCTCTGCCGTCACGATCGCGCCGGTCTCATTCGCCGCCGCCATCAGCGCGTCATGGTCCATCGGCCGCAACGACGATGCGTTCAGCACCCGCGCTTGCACCCCGTCCTTCGCGAGCAAATCCGCCGCCTCGAGCGCTGACACCACCAGCTCGCCGCATGCGATCAGCGTCACGTCGTTCCCCTCGTGCAGCACCGGCCACTTCCCCAGTTCGAACTTGTACTTGTCGTCGAAGATGATCGGCGTCTTCGGCCGCAGTGCCCGGATGTAGAACGGCCCGTCCGTCCGCGCCGCCACCTCGATCGCCTGCTCGCACTCAACCGCGTCCGCCGGGAATAGCACCCGGAACGGCGGCATCGAGAGCATCAGCGCCAGGTCTTCCAGCGCCTCCGCGGACGCGCCGTCCTCCCCAGTCACAATTCCAGCATGGCTCGCGAACAGCTTTACGTTCGTCTTCGGCTGCGCGACCGCCATCCGTAGCTGGTCGAAGCAGTGCCCCGGCGCGAACACTGCGAAGCTTGAGCAGAACGCCACTTTGCCGCACGCCGCGAGCCCCGCCGCCACGCCAATCATGTTCTGCTCGGCCACACCCACCGGGAAGAACCGCTCCGGGAACACCTCCCCGAACTTCACCGCGGACGTCGAGTACCCGAGGTCTGCATCCACGCAAACGATGTCGAGCCCTGCCTGCTGCAACCGCACGAGCGTCGGCCCGAAGACCTCACGCGTCGCCTTTTCACCCAATGTCTGTACCATCGTTTAGGCCTCGAATCCCAGCTCTTGGAGCGCCTGCTTCAGTTGTTCGGGGCTCGCTGCCTTGCCGTGGTAGTCCGGGTTGTTCTCCATGAAGCTCACGCCCTTACCCTTGATCGTCTCGCAGATCACGACGGCCGGCCCATCGCTGTACGCCTTCGCCTCGTTCAGCACATCGATCAGCTTCCGGAAATCGTGCCCGTCGTCCAGGTGCCACGTCTTCCACCCGAACGCCTTCCACTTATCCTCCAGCGGCTCCAGGTTCATGATGTTCGCCGTGTGCCCGTCCGGCAGCACCCAGCCGCCCGGTATGTGGTCCGGCCGGTCGCCGCCGCCGGGAAACCGCTGAAAGTCCGAGTACCCGTCGTTCTGGATGTGGTTCCGGTCGACGATCGCCACCAGGTTGCCCACCTTGTGGTGCGCCGCCGACATGATCGCCTCCCACGTCTGACCTTCCTGGCTGTCGCCGTCGGAAAGCAGGCAGAAGACGTTGTACGGCAGTCCGTCCAGCCGCCCCGCCAGCGCCTGCCCGAGCGAGAACGACAGCCCCATGCCGAGCGCTCCAGCAGTCATCTCGATGCCCGCCGGCTTTCCCATGACGGTATGCCCCTGCAACCGGCTCTCCAGCCGCCGGAACGTCATCAGTTCCTCGACCGGGAAGTACCCCGCCTCCGCTACCACCCCGTACAGCACCGGCGTCGCGTGGCCTTTGCTCATCACAAAGCGGTCGCGTTCGGGCATCGTTGGGTTCTTCGGGTCGTGCCGCATGATCGCGAAGTAGAGCGCCGTCACGATCTCCACGGACGACAGCGTGCCGCCGGGGTGCCCGGAGTTCACCTGCGAGGTCATCTCCAGGATGTGCCGGCGTACGCGCCGCGCGATCTCCTTCAGTTCGTCGATGGAAACGGTCTGGGGCTGGGCCAAGTCGGTTCCCCTTTCCGGGAAGGCCGGATGGGCGTCCGGCCGCAGTTTCGTCCTTCTGCCCCGATTATAGGCCGCTCCCCCTTGCGGGCAACGCGCTCATCGTGGCGATTGCCTAACACCGGCCCGGACTTGCTACTCTTACCCCCGTGATCATAGACTTCCACACCCACATCTTCCCCCCCGATGTCCGTGACAATCGCGAGGCCTACCTGCGCCGCGACTCCACGTTCGCCGAGATGTACACCAACCCGAAGTCCACCGTCGCGACGGCCGAAGACCTTCTCGAAAGCATGAAGCGCGCCGGAGTCGATCACAGCGTGGTGCAAGGGTTCGCCTGGCAGGACCCAGACCTCATCACACAGCACAACGACTACATCCTCGAAGCCGCTGCCGCCAGCAACGGCCACATCATCCCCTTCACCAACGTCAACATGGCGGACCCCGGCGCCGATCAAGAAATCGAACGCTGCGCCTCGACCGGCGCCCGTGGCCTCGGCGAACTCCGCCCGGATAACCAGGGTTGGGACCTCACCGGCGACGCTGGAGACCGTCTCGCCGAACTCGCCCGCACGCACGGCCTGATCCTCCTCTTCCACGTCACGGAGCGCGGCGGGCACGCCTACAGCGGCAAAGACGGCCTCGCCCTCGTCCGCTTCCACGCCTTCGCCACGGCCTTCTCGGACCTCCGGATCGTCGGCGCCCATCTCGGCGGCGCTACCTACACCGACTACACGGACATCGACCCCAAAAGCGAACCGCCCGACGTGTTCGTCGACACCGCGGCGCAGCCCTTCCTCTACCCCCATGACCGCGATCCGTCGGCCCTGACCAACGTGCCGGTCAGTCGCATGCTCTTCGGCAGCGACTTCCCGCTCATCACGCAGGAGCGCCAGATCGCGGAACTCCGCGCCGCGTACAAAGACACCGCCCTCGACGCCGTCCTCGGACGCAACGCCGCCCACCTGCTAGGGTTGAACCCATGACGTTCGACTCTCCGCGCGAAGGCACCGTGGACTCGCGGGACGACCTGCGCCTCTTCGTGGCGATCGAACTCCCCGGCGAAGTCCGCACCGCCCTCAACGATCTCCAGCACGAACTCCAGCGACAGCCCGGCCTCAACGCCCTGCGCTGGGTCCGCCCCGAGGGCATTCACATCACCCTAAAATTCCTCGGCGAGCGCCCTGCCGACCACCGAATGCCCATCGACGTAGCCGTCCAGAACGCCGTCGCCGGCATCCCACCGTTCGACCTCCGTCTCGGCCGCCTCGGCACCTTCGGCGACAACGCCCCGCGCGTCCTTTGGATCGACGTCGAAGGCGACATCGAAACCCTTCAGCGCCTTCAGTCCCAGGTCGAGCGCGAGCTCCGCCCGCTCGGCTTCCCCACCGAGAAGCGACCGTTCTCGCCGCACCTCACCCTCGCCCGCATCCAACCCGAACGCTCGCGCTCTGTTGCCGCCGCCCTCCAGCGCACCATCGCCGAGGCCGCCCCACCGACCGCCGTCATCCCCGTCCGCCAGATCGCCCTCATGAAGAGCGACCTCCGCCCCACCGGCGCCGTCTACACCCAGCTCCTCGCCGCCCCGCTCACAGACGCAACCCCGTAGGGGAGCAGCACGTGCCGCTTACCCATGACCTCCCGCAGTGCCAGTGCTGCGCCCTCCAACGCCTCGCCGGACCACCAACACTCCCCCACCCACGCTAAACTGATTCGGACATGGCCACCGAACAAGCCACCGCTCGCAACCCCATCAGCACCATCACCGGCGCCTTCCGCTCGCTCCGTGCCTTCTTCAAGCGCAACCTCACCCGGAAGTCCGGCGCCGCTGTCATCATCTGGCGCATCGAAGCCCGCTTCGCCACGCCTGTTGCCCTCGTACTCGTCGCCACTCTCGGCCGCTGGAACGGCGCGTTCGCCATGGGCGCGATCATGGCCGCTTACTCCGCGGTCTTCCTCTTCCTCCTCGACGGCGAGCGCGTCATCGAAGAGATGCGCTCATGGGTGCGCCAGCAAGGCTGGGGACACCGTCTGCTCCACGTCGCCGAGCGTCCTGACCGCAAAGGCGTAATCCAACGACTGCTCTGGGTGCCGGTAGTAATCATGGTGTTAGGCCCGTTCTGGCGCGCCATCACCCTGCACCTCGCCCGCGCGCCGCGCATCCCGGCCTACGTCATCTCGGTGGGAGGCAGCTTCCCTCACTCCCTCTTCTGGACGGGAGTCGTTCTCGGCGGCCTGTACGAAGCCGTGCTCAAGCCGTTGTGGGGCAGCCTCTTCTAGCTACTCGGCGTACCCATCCGGCATCGCCTGGAGCCACCGCCACGCCGACGCCACGATCTCGTCGATCTCCGTGAACTGCACCTTCCACCCCAGCTCCGCCTGCGCCTTCTCGATCGAGGCGTAGAGCTCCGCGGGGTCACCCGCCCGCCGTGGCCCTTCCTCCACCGGGATCTCCACGCCTGTCACTCGCCGCACCGACTCGATGATCTCTCGGTTCGAGATCCCTTTGCCCATTCCCAGGTTGTACGCCCCGCTCGCCTTCTCCGTGCGATCCAGCGCCAGCAAGTGCGCCGATGCCAGGTCAGACACGTGCACGTAGTCGCGGACGCACGTGCCATCCGGCGTCGGGTAATCCGTCCCGTAGATCACAATCTTGTCCCTCTTCCCGAGCGCCACGTCCAACACGATCGGGATCAGGTGCGTCTCCGGCCGGTGGTCCTCCCCCCGCGTCTCCGAGGCGCCCGCCGCGTTGAAGTAGCGTAGCGACACGGATTTCATCCCGTACGCCCCCTCGTACCAACCGAGCATCCGCTCCGTCATCGCCTTGGAGTCGCCGTACGGGCTCACCGCCTGAAAGGGCGAGTCCTCCCGCACCGGCACCGACTCCGCATCGCCGTACACCCCGGCGCTGGAGCTGAACACGAAGCGCTGCACACCGTACTGCACCAACGCATTCAGCAGCGTGATCGTCCCGCCGATGTTGTTCGCGAAGTAGCGCCCCGGCTGCTCCACCGACTCGCCGGCCTGGATGTACCCGCCGTAGTGGATCACTGCGTTGAAACTGTGCGCCGCGAAGAGCCGCCCCAACGCCTGCTCATCCCGGATATCGGCCCGCACGAACTCCGCGTCGGGGTGCACCGCCTCCAGGTGACCGGAGACCATGCTGTCGATGACCGTGACTTCGTGATCCGCCGCGATCAGCTGATCAACGGTGACGCTCCCGATATACCCCGCGCCGCCGACTACGAGTATGCGCAGCGCGCTATTCCTCGAAGCGCTTGTAGACCAGGCACGCGTTCTGCCCGCCGAAGCCGAAGCTGTTCGTCAGCACCACGTCCACGTCGGCCTGGCGCTTCTCGTTCGGCACGTAGTCGAGGTCGCAGTCCGGGTCCGGGTCGTTGTAGTTGATCGTCGGGTGGATCCAGCCGGTCTCGATCGTCTTCAGGCAGGCCACCGACTCGATCGCCCCGGCCGCCCCAAACGAGTGCCCGATCATCGACTTCGTGGAGCTGATCGGCACCCGGTAGGCGTCCTCGCCGAACGTCTTCTTAATCGCCATCGTTTCCGACTTGTCGTTAAGCTCCGTCGACGTGCCGTGAGCGTTGATGTAGTCCACGTCCGCCGGCTCCACGCCCGCGTCCGCCAGCGCTTCCTTCATCGCCCGCATCGCCCCGCTCCCGTCGTCTGACGGCGCGACCACGTGGTAAGCATCGTTGCAGGCGCCATACCCGGCCAGCTCAGCGATGATCGGCGCCTTCCGCTTCTGCGCGTGCTCCAGGCTCTCGAGGACGAAGACTCCGGCGCCCTCCGCAGCGACGAACCCGTCCCGCTTAGCGTCGAACGGCTTGCTCGCGGCGTGTGGCGGGTCGTTCGCCGTCGACAGCGCCCGGATCACCGCGAAAC
>JANLRX010000327.1:0-4004 GCA_031362025.1 Chloroflexota bacterium | reverse complement strand
AGACCTGAGTTATGAAGATGTAGGTTACGGACATACCTGCGCAACTCCAAGCGCCCCTCGATCTGAGGGGCGCTTTAGTTTAAGGGGGATCGGATGACATTCGGTGACTCGTTAGGGCTTCTCCTGCGCTTCCTCGCCCTGGACGATGCAGCGGTCTTGGAGATACGGGATGACCGTTCCCTTACTGTCCCGGCGCTAGTAGGAGCCCTGATTGCCGTCTTCCTGAGCGCCATGGGGGCCTGGCTCTACGGCGAATTTACGCTTGATTTCACCCCTGACGGGTGGTTTTCCGACACCGTCTTTTTCGGGACCATCTTTACGGTTAGCTTGTTCGTCGCCGGTATGTCCGTAACCTACATCTTCCTAACTCAGGTCTTTCGCCAGGGGATTGAGCCAGAGGCCCTGGCCCGCGTGCTCGCGGTCGCTCACATCCCGTACGCGCTGGGTGTCCTGGTGTTCATCGATGAAGTGGGGTTCCTCTTCGGAGTCATGTCAGTTGTGCTGATGTTCCTCTACGCCTTTCACGCCTTGAAAACAGCTCTCCCGAATAGTCCTGCCCGTACAATCATGCTCTCGGTCATCGCCGGATTTTCCGTGTGGTTGGGCATCCTACCGATCGTCTCTGGCATTGAGGATCCCTATGTGACTGGGGTCTTCGTCTACAGCCTGATTGCCTGACGCCCATCCACAAATACGCCCCGTCGCACTGCTCCCATACGAACCACATTCCACTAGACTGACCGCAACTCGGATAGCGGAGGGGTGTTATGGCCACGACCATGAACTGTCCCAACTGCGGCAGCCAGTTGCCGCCCGGCGCCATCAGCTGCGCCCGCTGCGGCCACCAGCTCGCTACACCTACGACTCCAAGCGCGAGCGCACCACCACCACCACCACCCGACGAACCGGCCGCTGTCACCGCAACTCCCACTTCGGCACGGTCATCCCAAGCGCTGGCCAACGCCGGTCAGTCGCTCTCCCAATTGCTGGCCGACGCGGCGGGGCGCTGGGGGGTGGACAAGCGCTCGCCCGTATTCACGGCCGCGGCGGCGCTCTTCACGCTGGCGTTTCTAATCGGTACGTTCGCCTTGTTCAACCTGCTACGGGCGGGCTCCGACGAGTTCGGCCAGAAGAGCGACGCTGCAGTGATGTTCAACCTGGCACTCGCCCTCGCCCTCGGCGTCGCCTCCCTGGCGGTACTCTCACGGTTGGAGGGAGGGATCCCGGCAGGCGAACCCGCGTCGCAAGACCAGCGCATCTTCCTCGCGGTCTGCGGGCTGATCGTGGTGTTTACTACGTTGCTATCCCTCTATAAGGGCCTCGACGAAAGTCTGGACGCCGCGAGCGCCTGGTATCGCTACGCCCTGCTCTTCACATTCTTCGCGATGGGATTCGCCGTCCTCACCCGCCCGACGCCGACGACGGTCGGCAGCCTGAGTTCCCGCATAATCGGCCTCGTCGCGGTTGGGGTATCGGTGATCTTCGGGGTGGTCGGCATGATCCAGGGGCGCAGCGACGACTTCTCGACGTTTGCGATGGGGGTGACGCTGGGGGACGCGGCGATCGTGCTTGCGGGCCTTGCGTTCGCCTGGTTCCTGGGGATGCGAAAGGCTATGCCGTCTCGATCGGTTCTTCGCTGACCTCGCCGTCCAGGATGCGGAAGGCGCGGACCACAGACTTCGTCGCGTCCATCAGCGAGATCAGCACGTAGTACGCCTCCGGCCAGAGCGCGAGCCTCACGTCTGTCGGCGAGGGGTAGGCTTCGCTCGCGGTGTGGGAGTGGTAGATCGCCACGAAGTCCCAATCGTTGTCGCTGGACTCGCGGTAGATGCGAAAGAGGTCCTTGTCGTCCACTTTGTAGCGATAGGGGCTGGCCTCGGCGTTCTTCGCCCGATAGACCTTGACGCCGCGCCCGTCCTTGCCGGCGACGATACCACAGCACTCGTTCGGCGCGTCCTCAACGGCGTGGGCGACGATCTCCTCGATGAGCGGCTGCGCGAGATGTAGCGTCACTAATCGGCGACTTCGTGGACGCTGTCAGCGTTGATGTACGTACCGATCTCCGTATCTGACCCGAAGACACCATGCACACGCACGCGCTTGCCGTCCAGCGATTCGAGCAGCGTTTCGTCCTCGAAGTTGCGGATGACGACGGCAAAGTTGGCGTCTTCCTCGATTAGCTCCCAGAGGCCCAGGTCTTCGTTGTGGTTGAGAGTTCCTGACGTGGTCACGGGCTGGCCATCGTATGAGGTTGGACGCAGCGTCAGGTCGTGCACCGTCACGTCCTGCACAGCGGCGATGGTGCCCCCGCCGTGCTCCAGGATCAGGTACGACGAGGCCACGAACAGGGCAAGCACCAGCAGCGTGGTGTACATCAGGAACCGGCCCATCAAAGCGCCCTCACCACCAGATCGTCCCCTGTGTCTCTTCGGGGGCCAGCTCGTAGTCGCGGGACCATAGTTCGGTCGAGAGGTACTTCCAGCCGCCGTCCGCCAGCAGCGCGACGACGTTGCCCTTGTCCATCCGTTCGGCGATCCGCACGGCAACCCGCAGGACAGCGCCCGCCGAGATGCCGACGAAGATCGCCTCTTTCTCCATCACTTCCTTGGTCATCGCAAACGACGACAGCGAGTCGACGACGATCCGCCCGTCCAGCACCGACTCATCGAGGACCGGCGGGATGAACCCCTCCTCGATCGCCCGCAGCCCCTGCACCAGGTCTCCGGGGTGCGGGACGGCGGCGATGATCTTGATGCCGGGCTTGTGCTCCTTGAGGTAGCGCCCGGTGCCCGTCAGGCTCCCCCCGGTGCCCAGCCCCGCCACGAACACGTCCGTCTCCGGCAGGTCGCGGAGGATCTCCGGACCGGTGGTCTCGTAGTGAGCGCGGGGGTTGTTTTCGTTTCCGTACTGGTACGGCATGTAGTAGCGGTCAGGGTCCTCGGCCAGCATCTGTTGGGCCATGAACACGGCGTCGTTGGTGCTCATCGCGTTCTCCGCATACACCACCTCGGCGCCGAACGCCTTTAGCAGCGCCTCGCGCTCCGGCGTCACGTTGTCCGGCAGCACACAGATGAGCCGGTAACCCTTCGCCCGGCAGACCATAGCCAGGCTGATGCCGGTGTTGCCACTGGTCGGCTCCAGCACGATCTTGTCGGGGGTCAGCTCGCCGCTCGCCTCGCCGGCGCGGATCATGAACAGCGCGATGCGGTCCTTCACGCTGCCGGTTGGGTTATGGCCCTCCAGCTTGGCGTAGACTCCCACCTCGGGCTTCGGACTAAGCTTCCGCAGCCTGACGAGCGGCGTGTTGCCGATCGTGTCGAGGATGGATTCGCAAAGCATGGGAAGGACCCGGACGTTATCCGCCGGCCAGTGCCGGGAGCACGGAGACCACGTCGCCCTCGCTGAGCTTCGTGTCCAGCTGCTGGAGGAAGCGCACGTCTTCATCGTTCAGATATACGTTCACGAAGCGGTGGAGGCTGCCCTCCGTCATCACCATGTCCCGGAAGCCGGGGTACTGCCGCTCGATGTCGTCCAGCACGTCGCGGACGGTGGTGCCGTCCGCCTGCACTGACTTTAGCCCGCCCAGGTGCTTCTGCATGTTCGCCGTTACTCTCACTTCGACAGCCACGCCTCTAGGCTCCGTTCTCATGGCCGCCCGGGAACGGTGCCCCGCAGAAGCCTTCGTAGTCAATCAGCTCGGTGATCGTCGGGTCGTCGCCGCACAGCGGGCACTTCGGGTCGCGCCGCAGCTTAACCACCCGGAACTCCATCGTCAGCGCGTCCACCAGCAGCAGCCTGCCAACCAAGGGCTCGCCAATCTCCAGGATCTGCTTGATCGTCTCGGTCGCCTGGATCGAACCCATGATGCCGGTCAGCGCGCCCAGCACACCGGCTTCGGCGCAGCTGGGGACGAGGCCGGGCGGGGGCGGCGCCGGGAAGAGGCAGCGATAGCACCCGGAACCGGGGACGAACACCGTCGCCTGCCCGTCGAAGAGGAGGATGCT
>JANLRX010000288.1:0-2110 GCA_031362025.1 Chloroflexota bacterium | reverse complement strand
TGACCTGCGCGACCTTTGAGGCCTGCTGGCCGATGGCGACGTAGATGCAGATGACGTCGCGGCCCTTCTGCGAAATGATCGAGTCGAGGCAGATAGCCGTCTTGCCCGTGAAGCGGTCGCCGATGACCAGCTCACGCTGACCACGGCCGATCGGGACCATCGCATCGATTGCCTTCACACCGGTGTGGAGGGACTGGGCGACGGCCTGGCGGTCTACGACGCCGGGAGCGATGCGCTCGACGGGGCGGACGCCGGTGGAGGCGACGGGGCCTTTGCCGTCCAGTGGCTGGCCCAGCGGGTCAACCACGCGACCGACGAGGCCTTCGCCGACGGGCACCTCGATGATGCGGCCGGTGGAGCGCACTTCGTCGCCCTCCGCGATGAGGGTGTAGTCGCCGAGGACGATGGCGCCGACGGTGTCTTCCTCGAGGTTCAGCGCGAGGCCCATGATCGTCTTCTGGCCGCCGGACTCGTCCTTGACGCGGAACTCCAGCAGCTCGGAGTACTGGGCGTTGCGGAGGCCGTAGAGCCGCGCGATGCCGTCTCCGGCCTCGATGACGGTCCCGACTTCCACCGCCGTGACGGTGCTGCCAAACTGCTCGATCTGCTGCTTGATGATCGAGGCGATTTCTTCTGGTCTAACTGCCATATCGGCTCTCCTCTACGGGCGTCATGCTTCGCTGGTCTCCAGCTGCCTCATCCACACCTTTATCTGTTCGGAATGCTCTTCGTAATGCCGGTACGTGTCTTCGGCGAACCGTACGCCCACTGTCCAGCCGCTGAGCTCTGGCGCCAGAGCGGACTCCGGTGACTCGGCGACGGCGGTGCGGGCGTCTTCGTGCGCCTTGGCGACGGCTGCGATTACTTCGGCGTTGCTAATGGCCTTGCCACGCGCCGCTGCCTCTGCGTTCCATTTGTCTACGTTGGCGTCGCCGCCTGGCAGGGCGATCTCGTCGGTCTTCCCGGCAGCGGATGCGCGTACGTCGTGCGCGGCCTTGTCGGCCCAGAAGATCACGTGGCCCAGCAGTTCTTTGATGCTCCAGGCGTCAACAACACCGGGGGTCTCGAGTTCGCTCTCGGGAACGTCGTCGATCAGCGATTTGAACGCGGGCCAGACGCTATCGAGGCGGGAGAGAACGTGCTCTTTCGATTCGGTGCTCATACTCGCGCCTCCGAGAGCCGTTCCTTGAGCGCGACGAGGCGGCCGCGGGTGCTGCCGTCGATCAGCCGGTCGCCGATGCGGACGACGAGTCCGCCGAGGATGGTCTCGTCGACGCTCGTGTTGACGGTGACGTCGCCGCCGGTGATCTCGCCGAGCTTCTTCTTGACGTCCTCGAGCTCCTCGGGCGTAAGTGCGACCGCGCTCGTCACGAAGGCGTGCGAAATGCCCTTGTCCTTGTCGAGAAGCTCTTCGTAGGCGATGGCGATCTGCGGGCCGAGCTGCGTACGCCGGCGGCGGAGCAACAGGAGCGCGAGGTTCATCACCTTCGGGTCAGCGCCGGCGAGGGCCTTCTCGACGAGCTGCACCTTGTTCTCCGGGGCGACGCGGCTGTTGATGAAGAACGCCTCCGCTCCCGGATCGCCGTACAGAGACGACATCGCACGGAGACCGTCCAGCCACGCCTGATCCGACCCGTCTTCACGGGCGATCTGGTGCGCGGCCTGGGCGTACCTTCGCGCTGCCGGTTCCGGGATCACGTTGCCTTACGCCTTCCCTGTTCCATCGCCAGCACCGGCCGCCGGGGCTTCCGCCAGAACCTGTTCGATCAGGTCGTGGTGGGCCGAGCGGTCGAGGCTGCGGCCGATGACGCGCTCCGCGGCGAGGACCGTGAGGTCCGCGAACTCGCGGCGCAGTTCGGCGATGGTGCTGTCGCGCTCCAGCTGAATCTCGGTGCGGGCGCGCTCCAGGATCTGCTCGGCTTCACCGCGAGCGGCGGTCCGGCCTTCTTCCTGGATGCGGGCAGCGACCTGCTGACCCTGAGCGATCAGGGCCTGCGCTTCCTGCCGGGCCTTGGCGATCTCGTTAGCCACATCCTGTTCCGTCTGGGAGAGCCTGAGCTTTGCTTCGTCGGAGGCCTGGAGGCCTTCTTCGATGCGGCGCTTGCGCTCG
>JANLRX010000216.1:0-1678 GCA_031362025.1 Chloroflexota bacterium | reverse complement strand
CACGTACGCCGCGAAGCCCAGCAAGCCCGTCGGCAGGTTGATCAGCAACCGGTTGAGGATGACGATACTGCCGGCGGTCGTCGTGTCCACGTCGTACGCCCGCAGCAGCGATAGCATCACGGCGTCCGTCGCGCCGAGACCCAGCGGCAACCCCGACGCCATGCCCGCCATCGCGCTCGCGGCGAGGATCACCCACTCCTCTTGCATCGAGAGGTTCGGCCCGACGCCCTGGATCAGCAGCCAGAACTGGAACGCCATCAGCGCCAGCACCGCGAACGTCAGGAACGCGAACTGCCCGCCTAACACCTTCGACTCCGCCAGCGTGCGGATCGTCGTCCCACTCTCCTTCGCGCCGTCCGCGAACCGCGTCCGCACAAACGCCGGCACAAACCGGCTCAGCGACCCGAGACGCAGGCGCGCGCTAATCGCAGGCAAGACGCGTGAGGCGAGGAACGGCGCCAGCGCGGTCAGCGCCACCAACGGCAGCGCGGCCAGCCCAACCCACAACGGCACAAGGTCGGTCCAGGCGAGCGCGAATACGCAGCTCACGGCGAAGAGGAAGAACGAAAAGAAGCGCTCGTACAAGACGACTCCGGCACCCTGCGCCAGCGGGATCCCGAACACGCGCTCGAACAGTGCCGGACGGAGCAGCTCACCGCTCGCCGCTGGGGTCATGTATCCAACTGTGTTTCCGTAGTACGTGATCGGAGTCAGCGCCCACGCCGCGAACCGGTGTCCGATCGCCGCCAGAACTTCGCGTTGCCGGATGGCCAGCGGAACGGCAATGGCAAGCGACAGGAGCGGCACCAGCGCCACGATCTCCGGGCGAATGTCATCGAGCGTGTCGCCCGCGTCCCACACCCGCGAGCGCCAGACGACGATCGCGAAGAAGACGAGCGCGAGCGCGTACAGGCCGTACGTGCGCCAGAGCGGCGTGCTTGCCCGAAGTTCTGCGGTGGGAGTGTTCATTGGTCAGGAGAATGGTAAGCGCGTTCGTTCGGGCGCGGCAACACGCTCACCGTCAAACGGGCTGGCTCGCGTGGATGCTGTCGATGTACTCCTTCACCAGTTCGCGCGATGGCCCTTCGGAGACCAGCCGGCCGTGGTCCAGCCAGATCGCTCGCTCGCAGAACTCTTCGACCAGTTGCGGGCTGTGGGAGACGACGACAATCGTGATCCCGCGCCGCTTGAACTCCTGCATCTTGTCCAGGCATTTCTCCTGGAAATACACATCGCCCACCGAAAGCACCTCGTCCACGAGGAGCACCTCCGGGTTGCTGTGCACGGCCACGGAGAATCCCAACCGGATGTACATCCCGGAGGAGTAGCGCTTCACGGGTGTGTCGATGAACTCGTGCAACTCCGCGAAGTCCACGATCGCATCGAACTGCTCGTTAGTCTCCTTCGCCGACATCCCGAGGATCGAGGCGTTCATGTGCACGTTCTCGCGCCCCGTCAGGTCCGGGTGGAATCCTGCCCCCAGCTCGATCAGCGGCGATACCCGGCCGGCCACGAACACTTCGCCCTCGGTCGGGGCGGTGACCCCGGCGATCAGCTTGAGCGCGGTGCTCTTGCCGCTGCCATTGCGGCCGATGATCCCGACCGTCTCCCCCGGCGCCACCGAGAACGACACGTCACGGAGGGCGTAGAACTCGTCGCCCCACTTGCGGCGGGAGAC
>JANLRX010000203.1:0-1861 GCA_031362025.1 Chloroflexota bacterium | reverse complement strand
CCCGCCGGACGAGCTGACGCTGGAGGCCTGGGTGCTCCAGGAGACAGACGTGGACTGTGCTGGGTTCATCGGGAAAGACTACTTGACGGCCTACTGGCTCGGTGTGCCCTGCGGTAGCGACCGCATCAATCTCTATCTGGCGGACCACAGCCTGGAAAGTGACAGCGAGATACCGGCAGGCGTTTGGACGCACATCGCGGTGACTTATGACGGCACTGAGACGCGGTTCTACATGAACGGGCAGCCGGACGGTGTCCGTACCAACATTACAGGACCGCTGGGCCAGAACACGGCGCCGCTGTGGATCGGCAGCGACTCGACATTTGAGATTTCGCCGAACGGTGGGATCGACGAGGTACGGATCTGGAACCTGGCGCGGACGCCGACCCAGATCGCGGCGAACTATGACCAGACGATAGACGCTCCGGAGATGGGCCTAGTCGCATTATTCAACTTCGATGGCGACTTCAACAGCTCGGTCGGAGGGTACACGGGGACGCCGGCGGGCGATGCTACGCTGGCTTTGCCGGGCGAGACGACGACGCCTCCGCCTACGGAACCAGCGACGATCACGGCGACGCCCGTGGTGACGGTGACGCCGCCCGCCGAGACGACGACGACGGTGGCTACGGCTACGCTCGGGCCGGGCAATGGTGGGAAGGGCGACGTGACCTGCGACGGGCTGGTGGACGTTGGGGATGCACGGGAGATGCTGCTGTTCGCGGCGGGCCTTCCGCATGATATGCACGTGGAGTGCACCGGGGCTCAAGGCGTTGGAGCGCAGGGGAACATTGAGTTTACGGGGCAGGCGCTGCTGTTCTCGGCGGACCCGGACATGGGGCACGTGGAGGTGCCGGACGATCCGGCGCTGGACCCGCCGGCGATAACGGTCGAGGCCTGGGTGCGCGATCCGAGCACCGACTACTGTCAATCGATCGTTGGGAGAGGCGCCCTTAGCGGGTGGTGGTTCGGGTCTTGCGAAGACCGCATCTTGTTCACATCGAGCTTCGAGGTGGAATCGGTTGGTCTGTTGCCGCCGGAGGAGTGGACGCACGTGGCAGCGACGTTCGCCGACGGAGTGGCCCGGATCTACATCAACGGGAATCTCGATTCAGAGGCTGCAAGCGGCGGGAGCATCGTGGCGAGCGACAACCCTCTGCGAGTCGGGGCCGAGGTGGAGGGGGCGAACTTCTTTTCGGGGCAGATAGACATCGTGCGGATCTGGAACGTGGCCCGGACGCAGGCGCAGATCCGGGAGACGATGCTGCATCCGGGATCGCCGCCCGATAGTGGAGCAACGCCGGTGGCGGCGTACGATTTCGATGAGAACGCTGCGGACGTTTCGGGGAATGGTCACGATGGGACGCTGGTGGGGGCGGTTGGTTACTCGTCAGATGAGTTCGATGCGGCGCGGTTTACGCGGATGGATGTGGACTGCAACGGGAAGGTGGATGCGGGGGACATGGTGGCGGTGCTGCGGCGCATGGGGAATGTGCCGCAGGCTATCGGTTGTGGGCCGGTTGGGGAGTAGGGGCGTATGCCGGTAGACAGCGAGACGGTTCCGGTTGGGGCGGCGGCGCCTGATTTTGCGCTTGCGTCTGTTGATGGGGGCGAGGTTTCGCTGTCGGCTTTTCGGGGAAGGGCCGTTGTGCTTGTGTTTTTGCGGGGGTTTGGCTGACCGTTCTGCCGAAAGCATCTCTCGCAGTTGCGGGACAGGTACGGGGATTTTCAGCAGCGCAACGCTGAAGTGATTGCGATTGCGCCGGATAGCGTGGAGAACGCCCGGCGGTACTTCCAGATGAATGAGATCCCGTTTCCGATGCTGGCGGACCCGGACCTTGATGCCGTGATCATAGCGACG
>JANLRX010000199.1:0-4983 GCA_031362025.1 Chloroflexota bacterium | reverse complement strand
TCCGTCGCGACCCTCAACCATACAGTCGCTAGGCTTGGCGAGAAGTGGCAAGAGTACCGGAGTCCCGGTCGCGAAGCAGGTGCGGAGTTCGACGGTGAGGTGGACGAAAAGGAAGCAGAACAGGAGAACACAAATGGCTAGAGCAATAGGAATTGACCTGGGCACGACGAACAGTGCGATGGCTGTTATGGAGGGCGGCGACCCGGTTGTGATCCCGAACGCGGAGGGCGGGCGGACGACGCCGTCGGTCGTCGCGATCTCGAAGACGGGGGAGCGGCTGATCGGGCAGGTGGCGAAGAACCAGCGGGTGACGAACCCGGACAACACGATCTACTCGATCAAGCGCCTGATGGGGCGCCGTCTCGACGACCCGGAGGTGGAGCGCGACGCGAAGATACTGCCGTACAAGATCGAAGCGTCCGGGAACGGCGACGCGCAGGTGGGGCTGGGCGACCGCTCGTACAGCCCGCCCGAGGTTAGCGCGATGATCCTGCAGAAGCTGAAGGCGGACGCGGAGGCGTACCTCGGCGAGCCGGTGACGGAGGCTGTGATCACGGTCCCGGCGTACTTCAACGACTCGCAGCGGCAGGCGACGAAGGCAGCGGGCGAGATCGCGGGGCTGAACGTGCTGCGGATCATCAACGAGCCGACGGCGGCAGCGCTGGCGTACGGCCTCGACAAGAGCGAAGAGAAGGTGATCGCGGTCTACGACCTGGGCGGCGGGACGTTCGACGTCTCGATCCTGGAGATCGGCGACGGGACGTTCCATGTGAAGTCGACGAACGGCGACACGCACCTCGGCGGAGATGACTTCGACCAGCGGATCATCGACTGGCTGATCGACGAGTTCAAGAAGGAACAGTCGATCGACCTGCGCAAGGACAAGATGGCCCTCCAGCGCCTGAAGGAGGCCGCGGAGAAGGCCAAGGTGGAGCTTTCGACGACGCAGCAGCACGAGATCAACCTGCCGTTCATCACGGCCGACGCTGAGGGCCCGAAGCACATGGCGATTACGATCACCCGCGCCAAGCTCGAGCAGCTGGTAGGGGATCTGGTGGAGCGCACGATCGAGCCGGCCCGCAAGGCGCTGGAAGACGCGAAGGTGACGCCGGACATGGTCGGCGAGGTGATCCTCGTCGGCGGGCAGACGCGGATGCCGCTGGTGCAGGAGACCGTCAAGAAGTTCTTCGGACGGGAGCCGCACAAGGGCGTGAACCCGGACGAGGTCGTCGCGATCGGCGCGGCGATCCAGGCGGGCGTGCTGAAAGGCGACGTGCGCGAGGTGCTGCTCCTCGACGTGACCCCGCTGACGCTGGGCATCGAGACGCTGGGTGGCGTGTCGACGGGGATCATCCCCCGCAACACGACGATCCCCACCTCCCGCTCACAGACGTTCTCGACTGCTACGGACAACCAGACCTCGGTCGAGATTCACGTCCTGCAGGGCGAACGCGGGATGGCGGCCGACAACAAGTCGCTCGGCCGGTTCATCCTCGACGGGATCCTGCCGGCGCCGCGGGGACTGCCGCAGGTGGAAGTGGCATTCGACATCGACGCGAACGGTATCCTGCACGTCTCCGCGCGGGACAAGGGCACCGGCCGCGAGCAGAAGATCACGATCCAGGCGGGGACAGGCCTGAGCCCGGACGAGATCGAACGCATGAAGCGCGACGCCGAGGCTCACGCCGACGAGGACCGCGCACGGCAAGAAGGCGTGCAGATCCGGAACACGGCGGACTCGCTGGCGTACACGGCGGAGAAGACGGTGCGGGAGTCGGGCGAGAACATCCCGGCCGAGGTGCGCGCCGAGATCGAGACAGCAATCGGTGACGTGCGTGCGGCGCTGGCATCGGAGGACACGTCGACGGAGACGATCCAGGCGGGTGTGCAGCAGCTGTCAGAGGCTCTGCAGAAGGCTGGGGCGGCTGTCTACGGCCAGCAGGGCGAAGACGGCGCTGAGGCGGGGCCTTCGGGCGAGAACGGCGCGTCGGAAGCGGAGTCGGGCGCGGAAGAAGGCACTGTGGAGGGTGAATACCGCGAGGTGTAGGCGGACGCGACGAAGCGAAAATGAAGGCCCGGGGTGAGAGCTCCGGGCCTTTTGTTTATGCCTGGTTAGCGAGTGAGGAGAGGCGCGTGGTGAGGGCGCCTGCGACGACGCTGAGGAGGACGAGACCAGCGATGCCGAGAACGATCTCGCCGACGCCGAAGCCTGCGAGGGCGACGGACAGCGCGACGATCACGGCCCAGGCGTAGCGGCCGACGTTAATGTTTGTGTTCATGCAGGGAGAGACGCCGGTAAGGGGCGCGGCGTTGCAGGCTGTTTTTGGGTCTTCGGTTCTCCCTAACATTTAACAATCGGGTTGTGACTGGGCACGGTTGACGCGCTGTGACCTCGGCGTAACATCTACGTGGGGTGCGGCGCAACGTCCTCAGTGTGGTCTTGGAGGTGGCGCCCATGAACAAGCAGATCGAGTCAACGCCCAGCCTTTGGCAGGACCTCGGCGTTCTGGCCGGACTTTACCGCAACGTCATCACGATGATGACGCACCGTGTCCGCTACGGTGCGGACTGGCAGGAGACGTTCTCCGAGGAGATGTACATGCCGGAGCTTGCCCGCGAAGAGCGGGAGTTGGCGCACACGTCCCGCGGCCGCTGACGATCGCCTAGAATGGCTCGCGGGAGGTGGCTATGCCCGCGAAGAAGCTGCACTACTGGGAAGTCTGGTATCCGAAGGCGACAGCGACCGGGATGCTGGTTGGCCGTTGCCGGGTGGATCCGACGAACCGCGTGATCTGCCACGCTGCGCCGAAGTTCGTGACGGTGGAGGTGTACGACGACGACCGGGTGCTGATCGCGAAGGGCGTGGACCTGGAGCGGACGTTGGACTCGCCGATGTGCGAGCTGCGGATCGAGGGCGGCACTGTGGCGCGGCGTGACCTCTGGCCGACGGACGCGGACAACGGGGCGACGGTGCTCCTGCCGGGCGGCGAGGCGGGCGTGCTCATGAGCTGGTGGAACGCGGAGGACCACAGTGAGTGGCGGTGGTCCGTGGAGTTTTACAACTCGGTCGCGTGACTGCGTCACGTAAGCGTTTTCCGTTGTTCCGTGTGCGAGCGCTGTGCTGCCCACCCTCCCGCCCCGGAAAGTTAATAAGTTTCCGGGGGGACACCCCCCGGAGCCCCCGTCAAGGGGGCTTGCGGCCCCCTGCACCCCCGCTCAGCGTCCGCGCGAACCCATCGCTCCTTAGCGGGGGCGGAGGGATTCGAGGTCTTCGAAGAAGCGGGGGTAAGTCTTGCTGACGCATTCGGCGCCACGGATGGTGAGGCCGGGGGCGTGGGTGCCGACGACGGCGAAGGCCATGGCCATGCGGTGGTCGTCGTAGGTGTCGATGGCGGCGGGTTGGATGGTGGCCGGCGGGGTGATGCGGAGGGTGTCGGCGGTGGCTTCGGCGTCGGCACCGAGCTTGCGTAGCTCCGTTTCGAGGGCGGCGAGGCGGTCCGTTTCTTTGACTCGCAGGGTGTGTAGGCCGCGAATGGTGGTGTCGCCGTCGGCGAAGAGGGCAGTCGTGGCGAGGGTCATGGCGGCGTCGGGCATGGCGGACATGTCGATGTCGATGCCGCGCAGGCGTTCGGCGCCGTCGACGGTGACAGAGGCGTCGTCCAGGGTCACGGTGGCGCCCATCTTTTCGAGCACTTCGCCGAAGCCGATGTCGCCCTGGAGGCTGGCGTCGCCGAGGCCGGGGATTGTCACGCTGGCGCCGGGGCGAATGGCGGCGGCGGCCATGAAGTACGTAGCGCTGCTGGCGTCGGGTTCAACGGCGTAGTCCTGCGGCTGGTAGACGCCGCGGAAGACGCGTAGCTCCTTCGGGCGCTCGCCGGGGTGGTCCAGGGCGACGATGGCGCGGACGCCGAAGCGGTGCATCAAGCGCGCTGTCATGTCGACGTAGGGCCAGCTTGTCTGCTCCGGCTCAAGAGCGACGACGGTGTCGGTGGTGGCGTAGGGGGCGGCCATGAGCGCGGCGGAGAGGTACTGGGAGGAGTGCGCGGCCGGGAAGCGGGTCGCGCCACCGAAGAGGCCGCGGCCTTCGACGACCAGTGGTGGGTAGCCGGACTCCTTCTCGAAACGGATGGTGGCGCCGAGAGACGAGAGCAGATCCACGAGCTCGCCGATGGGGCGCTGGCGCATGCGCTTGTTGCCGTCGAGGCGGTAGGCGCCTTCGCCGAGGGTGGCGAGCGCGGTGAGGAAGCGGATGGTGGTGCCGCTGTTGCCGCAGTCGATATCGGCGTCTTTGGCGGGGATGCGGCCGGCGAGTCCTTTTACCTTGACGCGTTGCTTGCCCGCGTTGGCGCCGACATCGAAGCCGAGCGCGCGGAGGCCGTCGATCATGACCTGCGTGTCGTCGGCGAAGAGGACGTTGGTGAGGGTGGAGCGGCCGTCGGCGAGGGCGGCGATGACGAGCGCGCGATTGGTGAGGCTCTTGGAGCCGGGCGGCGTGATGGAGGCGCGGAAGGGCGCAGTGAACGGTTGGAGGTCGGTGTCGGTCACGGGCCTATGGTAGCGGGGAGGGGGCGCTCAGGCACGTGGGGGTTACGTGGGGGTATGGGTACGTATCCCCAATCAGAACGCCATAACGGGTGAAGAAATACCGCCGGGTCGCTACAATAGGTATGTGACAACTGTTGGCGTCCTGGCTTTGCAGGGCGATTTCCTGGAGCACCGGAAGGTGCTGGAACGCCTGGGAGCGGAGGCACGCGAGGTGCGGAAGGCCGAGGAGCTTTCCGGGTTGGACGGGCTGGTGATCCCCGGTGGCGAGAGCACTACGTTCGGGCGCCTGATGGAAGACTTCCGGCTGTACGAGCCGCTGCGTGCGTTCGTGCGCTCCGGCGTGCCCGTTTGGGGTACGTGCGCGGGGATGATCATGCTCGCGAAGCACGCCACTGATCTGCCGTACCCGACGCTGGAGGCGCTGGACATCGAGGTGGA